>JANXWT010000379.1 GCA_025351035.1 Opitutia bacterium
AAGCGATTTTTGCATCCGGCGATTGCTAGGGCTGCCACCGGTGCGTGCAACTTGGAAGTTTCACCGGCGCCCCGGCGGGAATCCCGGGACGCACCTTGCCGGGCACGACTGCCACGTGCGGCGCTCCCGTTGCGGCGACAGTCGCACCTCCAGTGCCCTTCGGCGTCGCAGTCTTGCCAAGCGGGCCAACCTCTGGCCCATTGGCCGTCCTATGCGAATGAAGCTGCTCCCTCGCCTTGCATCACCATTCCTCGCCGCGCTGCTTGCCACTGCGGTCCTTCCCGCCGCCGAAGCGCCGCCCCCCGCTGCTCCCATGCCCAACAATCCGTTCCTCAACGAGAGTCCGCTGCCGCTCCATTATCCACAGTTCGACCAGATCAAGAACGAGCATTACCTGCCGGCCTTCGAGTTCGGCATGGCCGAGCATCTCAAAGAGAACGAGGCGATCGCCCACAACCCCGCGGCCCCCACGTTTGAGAACACCATCGTGGCGCAGGAAAAAGCCGGCGAGGTGCTCGGCCGCGTCAGCACTGTTTTCTACAGCCTCTCGGGCGCCAACACCAACCCCGAGATGCAGAAAATCCAACGCGCGCTCGCGCCGCGCCTCGCCGCCCACGCCGACGCCATCAGTCTCAACCCCGCGCTCTTCGCCCGCGTGAAAAGCCTCTACGATGCCCGTGAGTCGCTCGGTCTCGACGCCGAATCGAAGCGCCTCCTCTGGCGTTACTACAAGGACTTCGTCCGCGCCGGTGCCCTGCTGTCCGAGGCCGACAAGACCAAGCTGCGCGCACTCAACGGCGAACTCGCCACGCTGCAGACCACCTTTGCGCAAAACGTCCTCAAGGAGCGCGATGCCTCCGCCGTGACCTTTGACACGCGCGAGGAGCTCGCCGGCTTGAGTGACTCGCAACTCGCGACCATGGCCGCCGCCGCCAAGACCGCCGGCAAGGAAGGCAAGTTCGTCGTCGCACTCCAGAACACGACCGGCCAGCCACCGCTCACGGACATGAAGAACCACGCCGCCCGCGAGAAAATCACGGCCGCCTCCCTCGCCCGTGGCAGCCGTGGCGGTGAGTTCGACAACCGCGCCGTTGTCTCCGCGATCGCGAAGAAACGCGCCGAGCGCGCCGCGCTGCTGGGTTATCCGAATCACGCCGCCTTCCAACTCGCCGAGCAGACCGTCGGTTCCGTGGACGTCCTGAACAAGCTCCTCGCCCAACTCGCCCCGCCCGCTGTCGCCAACGCGCGCAAGGAGGCCGCGGACATGCAGGCGATCATCGACACAGAAAAGGGCGGCTTCGCGATCTCGTCCGCCGACTGGGCGGCCTACTCCGAGAAAGTGCGGCAGGCCCGCTATGCGTTCGACGAATCGCAGCTCAAGCCCTACTTCGAGCTCAACCACGTGCTGCTCGACGGCGTGTTCTACGCCGCCGGCAAGCTTTACGGCCTCTCGTTCAAGGAGCGCCACGATCTGCCCGTCTACGAGCCGACCGTCCGCGTCTTCGACGTGTTCGAGGCCGACGGTTCGCAACTCGCGATCTTCATCGCCGACTTTTACGCGCGCCCGAACAAGAACGGCGGCGCTTGGATGAACGCCTACGTTTCCCAAAACGCCCTGCGCGGCACGCTGCCCGTCGTCGCCAACCATCTGAACATCCCGCAGCCCCCCGCCGGCGAGCCCACCTTGCTCACGCACGATTTCGTGAAGACGATGTTTCACGAGTTTGGCCACGCGCTGCACGGCATGTTCTCGCACGTCAAATATCCCCGCTTCAGCGGCACGTCGGTCCCGCGCGACTTCGTGGAGTATCCCTCGCAAGTGAACGAAATGTGGGCCGTTTGGCCCGAGGTGCTGAAGAATTACGCGAAGCACTACCAGACGGGCGCGCCCCTCCCACTTGAGCTGCTCGCCAAGGTCGAGGCCGCGGCGAAATTCAACCAGGGGTTCATCACCACGGAGTATCTCGCCTCCACCCTGCTCGATCAGGCGTGGCATCAGATCGGCGCCGCCGAGGTGCCCGGTCCCGACGGCGTGCTGGCGTTTGAGGAAGCCGCCTTGAAAAAATACGGCGTCGACTTCGCCGCCGTGCCCCCACGTTACCGCAGCACCTATTTCTCGCACAGTTTCGCGGGCGGCTATTCCGCCGGCTATTACTCCTACATCTGGAGCGAGGTGCTCGACGCCGACAGCGTCGAATGGATGAAGG
>JANXWT010000382.1 GCA_025351035.1 Opitutia bacterium
GAGCAGTCCAAGCAGGCGACGCTGCAGGTGCGTACGATTTTGAACGACATCCAAAAGGCCACCGGCGCGGCGGTCATGGCCACCGAGCAAAGCAGCAAAGCAGTCGAGTCGGGGCTGAAACAGGCCGCCGACGCGGGCGAATCCGTTCGGACCCTGACGGACAGCATCTCCCAATCCGCGCAGGCGGCCACGCAGATCGCCGCGTCCTCGCAGCAGCAGTTGGTCGGCATGGATCAATTAGTGCAGGCCATGGAGAACATCAAACAAGCCAGCCTTCAAAACGCCGACAGTACGCGGCAGACGGAAGAGGCGGCCCAAAGCCTGACCGACTTGGGCCGGCAGTTGAAGAATCTGGTCAGCGGGATGAACCGCTAATGTAGTGATTCACGCAATCGAGTATTTCTCGGTGGCATGTTTTCACGCGTCGGCGGGTAAACATGTGGAGTGCCAGAGCATGTCCGCGCAAGACAACGATTTTTTTCAACAGTTGCTAGCCGCCTACCACGTGGAAGCGGCGGAGCATCTCCAGGCGATGTCCGACGGCCTGCTGCAATTGGAAAAGTGCGCGGAACCCAGCGCGTCGCAGCCCATTTTGGAAGGCATCTTCCGCGAGATTCATAGTCTCAAAGGGGCGTCGCGGGCCGTTAATCTGACGGGCGTCGAAACCCTCTGTCAGGCGATTGAGGACCTGTTTGCCGCCTGGAAGCGGCAGGGGCGTATCCCCGACGTTGCGGAGTTCGACGTTGCGCACCGCGCGGTCGACGCGGTCGGCTGTTTGGTCGTCTCGGATCGGCCCGAAGCGCAAGAGAACCGCCAAGGCCAACTTGACGCCATACTTCAGCAGTTGGGACAACTCCGTCGGGCTGAAGTAGCGGCCGAACCGAAACCCCCGCTCGATCATAACTTCCCTCTCCCGTACACTGGAGAGGGGCAGGGGGTGAGGGAAGATGCGACGAAATCTGAAGGTAGTTTTGGGAAGAGTTCGCAGCCCGCGCCTACTGCGCCGTCTGCCAAGCCCATCGAGGAAGTCGCCCCAGCCCCCGTGGCCGATCGCCTCTCAATGCCGGATACCGTGCGAATCGCCACCGGCAAGCTTGAGACACTCCTTCGCCAGGCCGAAGAGATGTTGGCCTTGAAGTTGACCGGCGCGCAGCGGCTGACCGAGTTGAGGCAATTGCAGTCGATCCTGGTGCAGTGGGAAAAGGAGTGGCGAAGGAACTCGCCCGATCTACGCTTCGTCGCCCAGAGGCTGGAGAGACCGGCTTCGTCGTCCGCGGCCCGCACGACATCCGGCCCGGCGAGCAAAGTGCTCGAATTCCTGGAGGGGAACCAACTTGCCTTCCGAAACGCGACGGAACACCTCGGCAGCTTGATCCGCGCGGCGGAGCACGACGGCCGCACGCTCGGCGGGATGGTGGATCATCTGCTGGCCGATGCCAAACAATTGCTGATGCTCCCGTTCTCCAATCTGCTGGCGATGTTTCCCAAGCTGGTCCGCGACCTTTGCCGCGATGAGGGCAAGCAAGCCGAGTTGGTGATGCACGGCGGGGAGGTCGAGATCGACAAGCGGGTTCTCGAAGAATTGAAGGATCCGCTGATCCACCTCGTCCGGAATTGCATCGACCACGGCCTGGAGCGGCCCGACGTTCGCACCCAACAGGGAAAACCCGCGCACGGAACGCTGACCGCCTGGATTTCTCAAGTCGAAGGCAACAAGGTCGAGGTACTCCTTCGCGACGATGGCCAGGGGATCGACCCGGCTCGCGTCAGGGCCGCGGCAGTCGCGCACGGCATCCTCTCGGAGGCCAAAGCACGGCAACTCAGCGACGGCGAAGCAATTGCCCTGATCTTCAAATCGGGTTTCTCCACCAGTCCCGCGATTACCGAAATCTCCGGCCGTGGACTGGGGATGGCCATCGTTCGCGAAAAGGTCGAACGCTTGGGAGGCAGCGTCGCGGTGGAAACCCACCTCGGGCAAGGCACCGCGTTCCGTTTGCTGCTCCCCTTGACGCTGGCTACCTTCCGCGGAATCGCCATCCGTGCATGCGAACAGATGTTCATAATTCCCACCGCCGACGTGGAACGCGTGCTGCGAATTCCGCGGGCCGGCGTCAAAGCCGTGGAAAATCAGGATACCATTGTCGTCGACGGCCGTGCCGTAGCGCTCGTCCGCCTGGATCAACTTCTGGAATTGCCGCCGCCGTCCCGCGCGGCGGCGGTGGAATACCTGGCCGTGGTGGTTCTGGGGGCCAAGGAACAGCGGATCGCCTTCGTTGTGGACGAGGTGCTCCAGGAACACGAGGTTCTCGTCAAGAGCCTGGGCCGCATCCTTGCCCGCGTCCGCAATGTCGCCGGCGCGACCGTTTTGGGCTCCGGCAAGCCGGTCGTGATTCTCAATGCCGCCGACCTCTTGAAGTCGGCCGCCGGGGGGACGGGCGTGGCGCAGCCGGTCGCTCCCGCGCCATTGCCGGCAACCTCAGCCAAGCAGCAGTCGATCCTGGTGGCCGAAGACTCCATCACGGCCCGAATGCTCCTGAAGAATATCCTCGAATCGGCCGGCTTTCAGGTCACGACGGCGGTCGATGGCATCGATGCTTGGACCGCGCTGAAAAGCGAGCCATACGACCTCGTCGTGTCGGACATTCAAATGCCCCGCTTGAAC
>JANXWT010000387.1 GCA_025351035.1 Opitutia bacterium
CGCGCGGTGGCCTCGGCGAGCAGACGGTTGCCCTCGGCCAGGACCAGTTCGTCAAACGCCTCGTATTCGAGCGCAACGACAGAACGGCCGGCGTGGTCGTTGCGCACTTTGCCGTCGAAGGTGACAAAGCCGCCGGCACTCGTGGAGGCAAGCGTGGGTGGGATGATCGGCTGACGCGTCAGGGAAAACATGGCTCAGCCGCCGGCGACGGGTGGAATGAAAACGACACTGTCACCGGACGCCAAGGGACGATCCATCGACGCGAAACTGCCGTTCACGGCGACGCGCACCATCTCGGGCGCGAGCGTGAAACCATGACGGGCCCGCAACTGCGCGTAGAGATCGCCCGGTGTCGCGGCAATGATGGAGAGCGATTCCTCGGCGAGGCCCCGCTGTTCGCGGAAGACGGCGAAATACTGAACCTTAAGTTGCAGGAGATCGGCCATGGTCAGGTCCAGGGAAGGCGGCGGCACTCGATGCATTGTCCGCCCTCAAGGCGCTCCAGTCCGGCCGGGAAAATGGCAAGAGCGTGCGCTTGGGAGAAGCCGCCGAGCATATGCGAAGCGCGTTGGCCGAGTGGCGTCGCACGCCATCCGGATGCGTCGTTGCTGAGAGTGACGGACACGAACTCCAAGCGGCCCGCAGGTTTCTTGATCGTTATGTTGAGCGTGGCGGAGAAAGTTTGCACAGGCGCGGTGATGCCCTGCACAGCGCGCAAGTAGGGGAAGACGAAGACGGAGAAGGTGACGAGAGCGGAAAGTGGATTGCCCGGCAGGCCGAAGACGGCGGTCTTGTGTCCCGCGCGGTGGCGCACGCCGAAGAAGAACGGCTTGCCCGGCTTAATCGCGACGCGCCAGATGCGACGCGCGACGCCGAGTTGTTGCAGGGCTTCCTTGACGGCGTCGTAGGTGCCGACGGACACGCCGCCGGAGGTGATGACGACATCGTTGGCTTCGAGTAGTTCGGAGAGCGCGGCGACAGTCGGCTCAAGCGTGTCGGGCACCGAGCGGACATCAAGCGAGGCGATGCCGGCGAGCTTGAGCGCAGCGGCAAGGCCGGGGCCGTTGGACTCGTAGATTTGTGCGTCACCCAGCGGTTGGCCGGGGGCGACGAGTTCGCTGCCGGTGAGGAGCAGGCCGACGCGCGGGGCACGGGCGACTTGGATTTGCGCGAGACCCATCGTGGCGGCGAGCGCGCACAGCGGCGGAGTGAGCGGCTGGGCACCGCGGGCGACGATGTCGCCGCTCCGGAATTCTTCTCCTTGTCGGCGGATGCATTGCCCGAGGGTAAGGCCGGCGGAGATGCGGAGCGCTTCGCCATGTGGTTCCACGTTCTCCTGCATGACGATCGCGGCGGTGCCGGCAGGCAGCGGTGAGCCGGTGAATACACGGGCCGCAACACCGGTCGTGAGTTCGCGTCCGCGCAGAACGTCACCGGCGGGAACAGTCATGCCGAGCGCGAGATCGGCGAAGCCGTCGCGATTGGCGAGTTCAACATCGGCCGCGTGGATGGCGTAGCCATCGACGGAGGTGTTGTCGAAGCGCGGCAGATCGAAGGGGGCGATGATGTCTTCCGCGAGCACGCGGCCGGGAGCGGCGACGGCCGCGACCATTTCGGTGCCTAGGCTGCCGGCTTCGACAAGAACGGCGGCGAGCGCATCGGTGTAAGAAGTGAGCGCTGCTTCAGGCGTCGTCATCGCTCTGGCCCTCGCGCATGGGGAAGGCGTGCTTGAGGTAAGGGAACAACGCGTCGATGGCGTCGCGGCAGGCGCCGGGTGAGCCGGGCAGGGCGACGACGATGGTTTGGCCGCGCATGCCGGCGACCATGCGGCTGAGCATGGCGTAGGGATTGCGGACGCGGCCGTGCGCGCGGAATTGGTCCTCGACTCCGGGCAGCCGGCGCTCGAGCAAATCGGAGACGGCCTCGGGCGTGACGTCGCGCGGGCCGACGCCAGTGCCGCCGGTCATGAGGAGAACGTCCACGCCAAGCGTGTCGGCGGCGTGCAGCAAAGCGGCGCGGATCTGCTCGCGCTCGTCGGGGATGATGGTGAACGACTCGACGGTGGCCTGATGGGCTTCAAGGCCCTCGCGCAGGATGGCGCCGGAGCGGTCGGGCTTGCCGCCTTTTTGGCTGCGGGAATCGGACATGACGACGACGGCGGCGCGGAAGGGTTGCTGAAGGTTTGGTGCGAAGTTAGATTTGCCGCCGGTCTTCGAGAGCAGC
>JANXWT010000415.1 GCA_025351035.1 Opitutia bacterium
GGCGCGGACCACCGGCAACCGCTACGGCGGCTCGCTCAAGATCGGCCACGAGTTTGCCGGTAGCTCCCTGCACTTCACGCCGTTCATCGGCGTGCGGGCGCTGCACGGTTCGCTTGATGCCTACAGTGAGACCGGCGTCACCGGCCTCAACTTCGCTTTCGGCAGCCAGCACGTCCGCAGCTTAGATTTCCAGGCCGGCGCCACTGCGGACTTTGACCTTCGCACCGGCGATACGCCCATCACGCTCGGCCTCTCCGGCGTCTACTCGGCCGATCTGTCCAACGGGGACCGCACGCTGTCGGGCCGGCTGGCCGACAATTTATCCCAGATGACCAGCGTGCAGGTGGCCGACGGCAATGGCAGTAATTTCAAGGCCGGTGCGCACCTCGTTATCGGTCTCGGCAAGCGCTGGAGCTGGACTCTGAGCGCGGGCACCGAGACGCGCAACGACGGCAAGAACGCCGTCCAATACGGCGGCTCAATCCAAACCGGTTTCTGAGGCGCGCCGCCGTCACCGGGGTTTTCAGGCCGCGCTCACCGCGCGGCCTTTTTTTGCGCCTGCCATCCGCCGATCGACACCTTTAGGCGCCCGCCTCGGCTTTCCGCGCCACCCAGAACCGGCAATTATCGGAGAAATTCCGCACGCGCGGCGTTTCGCTCGCGAGTTCGTTACGGGTCGCGTTCTCGACGTGAGTCCAGCCCGTCGCGGCCATGTCCTCGAGGACTTCTTTCCGGTCGGGGAGGTGCATGAAGGTGTTCCCGGTCTCGTCGGAAAAGTAGCGGTCGCCGAACTCGTGCAGCCGCGGATCCTGCGCCCCGCGCGCCCAAAGCTCGGCCTCCTTGGCCCACTGTTTCACGTCCGCCGGATCATCGCGGTCGTGTGTCGTGAAGATGAACGGCGCGTCTGGCCGGCAGACGCGGTGCAGCTCGCGCAGCGCCGTGCGCCGGCTCTCGCGCCCGGGAATCTGCATCAGCCCGTTGAACAGGAAAAGTGCCCCGTCGAAAGTGTCATATAATAGATGACACTTTCCGGGCGACGCCGGTCCGGTGCCGTCGAGATGGGGGCCGTTATCCTTACCGGCACTTGAATCGGCTGCGCCGCACAGATTCGTCGCGTCGGCCTGGAGAAACGTGAGCCGGGTGATGCCCTGCTCTTGGGCGAGGTTCTCGGCCTGCCCGATCATCTCGGCGGCGAAATCGAAGGCGACGACGTGATGATAGCCGGCGTGCCAGAGACCGACGGCCACCCGGCCCGCGCCGCAACCGGCCTCGAGCAGCCGCGCCTGCCGGTCGGGAAAATAACGGTCAATCAGGATTTTCTCCGACTTCCACAACCCGAGAAAATGCGCGGCTCGCGCGTAGTGGATGACCGTGCGCACGTCGTTGAAGTCGGCGCGCACAATGTCGCTGGTGATTTTCGGAGGCGCGATGGTCGCAGACTCCGGCACTGGCGACGGTGCGTTCAAGGTTTCTTTGTCCATGCGGCGAGGAACATGCCGTTGGCGCTGAGCTCGTGGGGCCACAAAGTCAAAGCCGAGAGCTGAGAGCCCAGAGCTGAGAGCGGGGCGGGTTCGAGTTCCGGATGCGCGGCGGTGAAGGCGGCGGCGACCGCGATCGTCTCGGCGCGCGTGAGCGTGCAGACGGCGTAGATCAGTCGGCCGTTGGGCTTGAGCGAACCGGCGGCGTGGTTGAGAAGGCTGAGTTGCACGACGGCGAGCTCCTGCACGTCCTTCGGCGTCGTCGTCCAGCGCGCGTGCGGATTGCGCTGCCACGTGCCAACACCGCTGCACGGCGCATCGACGAGAATGCCGTTGAATTTTCCTTTCGTCGGCAGTTGGGCACCGCCTTCCCACGGTGCCGTGCGGAAATTGAAAACCTGCGCGCGGGCGGCGCGCGTTTTTAGTTTTTCGAGCCGTCGCTTTGAGCGATCGCTGGCCCAGAGCAGGCCTTTGTTTTTCATCAGATCCGACAAGTGCATTGTCTTGCCGCCTTCGCCAGCACAGGCATCCCACCACGTCTCGCCCGGCTGCGGTGCGCAGGCGAGGCTGACCAGCTGTGAGGCGAGGTCCTGAATCTCGAATTCGCCGGCTTGAAACTCCGGCGTGCGGTAAAGATCGGTGAGGCCGGAGTAGTGCAGCGCGTCGGGTGACTGCGGAACCGGCGCTCTCTGTTGTCCCGCTGCTGCGGCCCCCGGGGTTTGCCCTCGCACCTCCGTGCCAGGCAAACAGTGGCCGAGTTTTTTGGCGAGCGCGGCGCCGGTGCCGGCTTTCGCGCGAATCCACAGCGTCGGCTCGCGTTGCAACTGCCGGAGCCAGCCGGTCGGCACGACGTCCATCTCGGCTTTCAGCCAGTCGGGCACCGCGAGGGCGGCAAGGGCCTCGGCCTTGATACTCAGCGGATCCTTGTTGTAACGGTCCTGCATCGCGAGCGCGGCCTCGAGCTGCTTTTGCAGCGAGTCTTTCGGATCGAGCCAGCGCCACCAACGGAAATAAGTGAACACCGCGCGGCTGATGCTGCGGCGTTCGCCCGGCGCGGTGAAGAGCCGCGACTGCACGAGCGACTCGCGCAGCGCCACGTCGGCGGGCGTGCCGGCCTGCACCAGTTTCAGGATGCGCGCGGCATTGTTGATGATGTTCGATTCGGCCATGAAATTATCCACGCTTAGCCCATCCGCCTTCGCCAAGGCTACGGCGGACAAGGCACCACATGAGGCTTAGTTTCGTTTTGCCCATCGGCGTTGTTCCTTGATTTCGACGCGGCGGGCTTCGATGAGCGTGCCGGCGACGGCGGGATGGTGGCGCAATTCCTGAAACTGAGTCGGCGAGAGCCGCCAGTTGAGCGCAGACGACGTCTCCGCGACCGGCGCGGCGCGGTCTTCGAAGAGGAAGGCGAGTTTGATCTTCACCTCGCCGTTGGCGGCGTCGATCGCCGCGCGCAGTTGTTTCAGAAAGTCGGGCAGTTCGGCGTGGTCGGGATGGAGCACCCAGGTGATTTCCTTGATCAGGCCCGGGAGCGCGGCTTCGAGAGGGTAGGCTTCCTTTACGTTGAGGCGTGCACCGTCGTTGCCGCGCATGACCGAGCCGAGCACGACCATCGGCTTGTCTTCCTCGAGCGACTTGCCGTAGGTCTCGAAGGCCTCGGAATACATGTTCACCGCGACCGCCGCGTTTTTGCTGGCGACGTTGAAGAAGGCCCACGGGCGGTTGTCGCGACGGGAAAGCTTTTTCGTGATGCCGGAGACGATGCCGCAAAGCCGGAACTCGATGCGGTCGCCTTCCAGCATCACCTGCTCTTCGGTGTGGGTGGAGATCGCCTCGGCGAGACCGGCGAACGCGTTCATCGGGTGGCCGGAAACGTAGAAGCCGAGCAGCTCCTTCTCGAATTGCAGACGCTCGACGGAGGTGAAGTCTGACGAAGAATTGAGAGTTGAGAGATGAGGGTTGAGAGACGAACCATTCCGCGGCGAGGGCGCCGCGGCTCCAGGTTTTTTTTTCTTCGCGGGTTTATCCTCGGCGAGCATGTCGAGGAACGAGTGCTGCCCGGCGGCTTTGTCGCGGGCATGCGCGGCGGCGCCGGCGAGAGCGGAGTCGACGCCGTCGAAGAGCATCTTGCGCGACGCACCACTGAAGTCGAAGGCGCCGGTCTTGATGAGGTGTTCAAGCACGCGCTTGTTGAGCGCGCGGGCATCGACGCGCGCGGCGAAATCCGCGAAGTCGCAGAACGGTCCGCTGGCCTCGCGCTCGGCGATGATCTTTTGGGCGGCCTGTTCGCCCACGCCTTTGATGCCGGCCAGACCAAACCGGATGGCTCCGGTTTGGTCAGTTGAGAGTTGCGAGTTATTAGTTGAAAGTCCGGAGTCGTTGTCGCGGCTTTCAGCAGTGAACTTTGAAGTTTCAACTGCGCCGCTCAGTCGGCGGCGCACGGGCGTGAAATTTTCGCGTGACTCGTTGATGTCGGGTCCGAGAACCGTCAGGCCCATCGCTTCGCACTCGGTGACAAAGTGCGAGACTTTGTCAGAGTTGCCGAGCTCGGCGCTGAGCATGGCGGCCATGAACTCGACCGGGTAGTTCGCCTTGAGGTAGCCGGTCTGGTAGCTGAGCACGGCGTAGGCGGCGGAGTGGGATTTGTTGAAGCCGTAACCAGCGAACTTGTTGAGGATGTCGAAAATCGCGTCGGCCGTGCGCTCGTCGATCTTGTTCACGCGCTTGGCGCCTTCGACGAACTTCGCGCGTTCCTTCGCCATCGCCCCGGCGTCCTTCTTGCCCATCGCGCGGCGGAGCATGTCGGCGCCGCCGAGGGTGTAGCCGGCGATGATCTTGGCGGCCTCCATGACCTGCTCCTGGTAAACCATCACGCCGTAAGTTTCGCGGCAGACCTCCTCGAGGAGCTTGTGCGGGTAGGTGACGGTGCTCGGCTCCTTCTTGCCGCGCACGTAGTCGGGGATCCACTCCATCGGGCCCGGGCGGTAAAGCGCGATGAGCGCGACGATCTCGTCGATCGAGGCGAGGCCGATCTGCCGGCAGAGATTCTGCATGCCGCCGGATTCCAATTGGAACACGCCGGTGGTGCGGCCGGTGTTGAGCAGCGCGTAGGTCTTCGGATCCTCGAAACCGACGGACTCGAGATCGAACTTCGGGTCGACCGTGCGGTGAATGCTGTCGACGGCGTCGGCGATGACAGTGAGCGTCTTCAGTCCGAGGAAGTCCATCTTGAGCAAGCCGAGCTGGCCCACGGCGTTCATGTCATACTGCACCGTGACATCGCCTTCCTGCAGCGTGAGCGGCACAAATTCGTCGAGCCGGCGGTCGGTGATGATGATGCCCGCGGCGTGCTTGCCGGTGTTGCGCACCAAGCCTTCGAGCACGAGGGCCTGGCCGATGATTTTTTTCGTGGCGGGATTCTTGGCGATCTCCTCGCGCAGTTCCATGGATTTCTCGATAGAAGTGGCGAGATCGATGTTCAGCTCGTCGGGAATCATCTTCGCGAGGCGGTCGGCTTCGGCGTAGGGGAGATTGTGAACGCGCGAGACGTCGCGGATGACGGCCTTCGCGCCGAGCGTGCCGTAGGTGATGATGTT
>JANXWT010000424.1 GCA_025351035.1 Opitutia bacterium
AGTGCGCGCTGCGGGCGCCTTGGTCGCCGAGACTCGCGAACCAGCCGGCGAGCCAGAGGCCGACCGGCGAGCAATGCGCGGTGATGCCGGTCGGGTGCGACCAGACGATGCGCAGACCCTCGACGATGTAGCCCGTCACGCCGATCGCGAGAAACGCGAGCAGCACATACCAGTCGGTCGCGCGGTGGCCGAGCGCGGCGGGTTTGCGCAGCCGGCGCCAGCAGAAGAACAGCGTGCCGAGGAGAAACAGGAGGCCGAGGACATCGAGCGTGTATTCGTAGACGATGTAGTAGAGCCCGTGGTGAAATTTCAGCGACTCGGAGATGTGCGAGACGATATTGTCGATCTCGAGCAGCGTCGTGCCCGCGAGCAGCGCCATGAAACCGACGTAGAGGCTGAGGTGTGCGACGGTGCCGAAGCCGTGGCCGCGCACGCGCTGTTGCGCGACGGCGTCGACGGCGACGCGTTTGGCGCCGGGACGCGCGCGTTCCCAGACGGCGAGGAGGTTGCCCGTGATCATCTCGCGGAAACTGATCGGCTGGCCGATCTGCCAGAGTTTCCAGCGCCGCCAGACACCCCAGCAAAAAATCCCCATCGCGACCAGCGCCAGCGCGTAGAACGCGAACTGGGAGGAGAGGGGGATATTGCCGAACGTCTCGCGGGTGGGGGTCACGTTTTCAGTTTCTGGATCAGTTCGGGCACGGCTTCGTAGACATCGGCCACGAGGCCGTAGTCGGCGATTTCGAAGATGGGCGCCTCGGGGTCTTTGTTGATCGCGGCGATGACTTTCGTGTCCTTCATGCCGGCCATGTGCTGGATGGCGCCGGAGATGCCGACGGCGATGTAGAGATCGGGCGCGACGACCTTGCCGGTCTGGCCGATCTGGAGCGAGTTGGGCGTGATGCCGGAGTCGACGAGCGCACGCGAGGAACCGACCGCGGCACCGAGCACGTCGGCGAGACCGCCGACGAGACGCTCGAAGTCCGCGGAGTTTTTCAGCGCGCGGCCACCGGAGACGATGATGCGCGCCTCGGTGGCGTCGGGCCGCGCGCTGACCTTGACTTCGCGGCTGATGAACTCGGTGAATTTTGGGAGCAACGCGGCATCGATCGCGACGGCCTCGACGGGCGAGAGCGTGTCGGTGGCGGCCGGCGCGGCGAATGCGGCGCTGCGCACCGCGATGCACTTGATGGCACCGTCGAGCTGCACGGTGGCGATGACGTTGCCCGCGAACATCACGCGGCGGAAAGTAAGATCGGCGCCTGCGGCCGTTACGTCGACGACGTCGCTAAGCATGCCGGCGTCGAGTAGCGCAGCAGCGCGCGGGAGAATGTCTTTGCTGAACGTCGAGGCGGCCGCGACGACGATGGTGGCACCGCGGGCCTTGGCGGTGTCGGCGATGACTTTCGTGTAGCGGTCGGCGAGCGGTTGCGCGAGTTCGGGCGAATCGGCGACGAGCACGGCGGCCGCGCCGGATTTGCGGAGACCTTCGGTGGCGGCGGCGAGGCCGGAGCCGAGAAGGAGAAAATCAAACGAGCCGCCCGAGGCGGCGCAGACTTTCGAGGCGAAACCGGCGGCGGCGAAGCTCGCGAGTTTCAGAGTGCCGCTGTCGTGTTCGGCGATGACGAGGATGCGATTCATGGGCGGCGGAGATCAGAGGACCTTGGCTTCGTGGCGGAGTTTGGCGATGAGTTCGTCGACGGATTTGACGCGGACGCCGGCCTTGCGTCCCGCGGGGCGCTCCAGCTTGAGGACGCGCGTGCGGCTGACGGCGTTGACGCCGAGCGCTTCGAGGCTGAGTTCTTCGAGCGGTTTTTTCTTGGCCTTCATGATGCCCGGCAGCGAGACGTAGCGCGGCTCGTTGAGGCGGAGGTCGGCGGTGAATACGGCGGGGAGGCAGACGGTGACGTTCTCAATGCCGGCGTCAGTTTCGCGGCTGCAACGGGCGCGCTGGTTGCCGTCGGTCAGCTCGAGTTTGGAAACGAAGGTTACCTGGCCGAGGCCGAGGAGCGCGGCGAGCATCTGGCCGGCCTGGTTGGAATCGTCGTCGATGGCCTGCTTGCCCATGATGACGAAGGCAGGTTGCTCCTTGGCGTAGATGGCGGCGAGGACTTTGGCGACGGCGAGGGAATCGAGCGGCGCGGCGGTTTTGACGAGGATCGCGCGGTCGGCGCCCATCGCGAGGCCGGTGCGGAGCTGCTCGCCGCACTCTTCGCCACCGATGGTCACGACGACGATCTCGGCGGCGCCGATTTTCTCGCGGAGGCGGAGGGCTTCCTCGAGCGCGATGGAGTCGAAGGGGTTGACGGAGAATTTCACGCCGTCGGTCTC
>JANXWT010000434.1 GCA_025351035.1 Opitutia bacterium
GAGTTCATCGAAGCCGCCCGCTCGCTCGGTCTCAGCAACCGCCGCATCATTTTCCGCCACATGATCCCCAACGCCCTCGGACCGATCATCGTCTACACCACGCTCACCATCCCGGCCGTCATGCTGCTCGAGGCGTTCCTCAGCTTCCTCGGCCTCGGCGTGCAGCCACCGATGAGTTCGTGGGGCACGCTGATCAAGGACGGCGCCGAAAAGATGGAGGAGTTCTGGTGGCTGCTCGTCTTCCCCGGCGGCGTCTTCTCGCTCACGCTATTCTCGCTCAACTTCCTCGGCGACGGCCTCCGTGATGCTTTGGATGTTAGAGCGTCCAAAGACTAATCGATCACCGATGAACCAATCCCATCGATTGACGTCCTTATCGCGCCGTAGCTCAAAGAGCGGAGGCGGACGTGCTTCGAAAGATTGAGCGGAACCCCGGCCAAATCCGCGCGTCAGGAATTCATTCTGGATTCTGACTCCCGATTCCTGAATTCTCCCCCGCAATGACCCTCCGCCGCTTCCGCCCCTATTTTCGCTATCTGAAAGCGGTGCGCGGTCCTGTGACGGCGGCAGTAGCCTACGGCTTGATCTACGGCGCGACTAGCGGCCTCGGCCTGCCGACGATGATCAAATACGTTTTCCCGCCGATCTTCGACCAGACCAACCGACTGCCCAACGAAACCGTCATCCTCATCGCCGCGTGCGTGCCGATGCTCTTCCTGCTCCGCGCGGTCGCCGGCTTCCTCAACAGTTACTATGTGCAGTTCGCCGGTGTGCGCATCCTCGAATTCATCCGCCTCGACTACTTCGGCCAGCTCCAACTCCTCCCGCTCTCCTTCATCCAGCGCAAAAAAACCGGCGACCTCATTTCGCGCGGCCTCGCCGACACCGCCCAGCTCCAGTTCACGCTCACGCTGCTCGCCAACGACGGCGTCAAGCAGCCGATGGCACTCCTCGGCGCGCTGGGCTTCCTGATTTGGCAAGCCCTCACCACCGACGGCGTGCTGCTGGTGCTCGTCTGCCTCGCGGTTGTGCCGCTCACCGTTCTGCCTGTGCGCTACGTCGGCAAGAAGATCCTCCGGCGCGCCGAGCAAATGCAGGCGCAACTCGGTGACATCACCTCGCACTTCTCCGAGAATCTCTCTGCCGCCCGCGAGGTCCGCGCCTTCGGCCTGGAAAAACGCGAGACCGAGCGCTTTGCCATCGCCACCCGCGGCCTCGTCATGGCGCAGATGAAAATCGTCAAATACGCGCAGGCGCTCACGCCGTCGATCGAGGTGCTCTCCGCACTCGGCATCGGCGCCACCCTCGTCTTCGCCCACCGCTCCGGCGTGAAATGGGAAACCTTCATCTCGATCATCACCGCCCTCTACCTGTGCTACGAACCGATCAAGAAAATCGGCTCCCTCAACAGCGAACTGAACCGGGGCACTGCCTCGCTCGACCGGCTCGAAGTCGTCCTGCACGAGCCCGTCACCATCGCCGATCCGGCGCAGCCCAAGGCCGTCACCCGCCTGCAAGGCACCATCGTGTTCGACGACGTGTCCTTTTCCTACGGCGATTCACCCGCCGTCGGCGGGCAAGCCGCCGCACTTCGCCATGTCGCGGTCAGCATTCCGGCCGGCACCGTCTGCGCGCTCGTCGGTCCAAGTGGCGCCGGCAAATCCACCTTCGCCAACCTCGTCCCGCGCTTCTACGAAACCGCGCGCGGCCGCGTGACCATCGACGGCATCGACGTGCGCGCCATGCGCCTCACCGACCTGCGCCGCAACATCGCGCTCGTTTCGCAGGAGCCCGTGCTCTTCAACGACACCATCTACAACAACCTCGCCCTCGGCCGCGAAGGCGCGTCGCGCGATGAGATCATGGCCGCCGCCCGCGAAGCCCACGCCGACGAGTTCATCCGGCAACTCCCGCAGGGCTACGACACCATCGTCGGCGAGCGCGGCGCGTTGCTCTCCGGCGGACAAAAGCAACGCGTCGCCATCGCCCGCGCGTTTCTCCGCCGCGCGCCGATTCTCATCCTCGACGAAGCCACCAGCGCGCTCGACTCCGAGAGCGAGGCCGCCGTGCAGGACGCGTTGCGCCGCCTCGTCGTCGGCAAGACCGTCCTCATCATTGCGCACCGCTTCAGCACGATTCGCGACGCGTCGCTGATCCTAGTGTTCGACCGGGGCGAAATCGTCGCCTCGGGCAACCACGCCGCACTCTACGCCGGCAACGCGCTCTACAAATCGCTCTACGACCGGCAGAATTCCGCGCCATGATCCCGCTGAGCACCAGTCTGTGCGCGCTGGTGGTCCTGCCGTTCTTGCTCGTGCTGTTGAGAAATTGGCCGCGGTTTCTTTGCCTGATGGCGCTGGCCGGCTGTGCGATTCCCTTCCTCTTGCCCGCGTCCGAGCCTCTTTGGCGCTCCGGCACCTTTGTCTTCACCTGCTTTCTTCTGATCAAGGCGCTGCAGTTCGCGGCGGGTCATGTCCAACCCCGGGGACGCTTCGACTTCCTGCTCTTCATCATCACTTTTGCCACCGTGCGCTGGGACACTCCCCGCCGGCCCGATCCGCGCCGTGCCGCTCTCGCCCTCCTCACCGGGCTCTTTCAACTCGCGCTCGTCTGGCTGCTCATGATCGTGGTGCTGCGACTTGACACGCACAACCCGGTTCAATTGTTCACCACCCAGCTGGGTTGTTATCTGGTGGTGGCCGGCGTCTGCAACCTGACGGTCGTCAAGCTCAGCCTCCGCGGGCTCGACCACGACGATGTGTTCCATAATCCGTTTGGATCGCGCACTCCCGCCGAGTTCTGGGGCCGGCGCTGGAATTCCTACGTGGGTTATCTCCTGCACCGGTATGTTTTCCTGCCCGCGGGCGGCCGACGCCATCCCGTGCGCGGCGTGCTGGCCGCCTTCGGGGCGAGTGCCGTGCTGCACGAAGTGATATTCGATATCGGCACCCGGAAATTCAACGGCGGCATGACCGCTTACTTTTTGCTACAGGGCGGACTGGTCGCGGTGACCTCCCGGTCGCGCTTCTTTCGCCGGCTCGCCCGCGATGTTCCCGTGCTGGCCTGGTTCCTGACCACGGTCCTCATGCTGGCCACGGGCATCCTGTTCGTTTATGGTATGGATGGTGTCGACCCGTCCTACGCCTGGCGCCGGGTGTTTGGGCCGGTGTAAATTCCCTCACCACTCATGAACCGCGACCCCGACCACCTGAATCCAATCACGCTGCACTTCGCCGACGCGGCGCTGGAGCAGGCCTTTCGCGAGGAACGGGCCCGCAAGATGGTCAAGCCGTTCCGCGTAACCATGCTGGGCGGGTTCGTCGTAATGCTGCTGTTCTGGTTGCTTCTGCCGCAATTTTTTCCGGCGTTTCCCGACGCCCGTTCGCGCTCGGCGTTGCCGATGCTGATCTTTCTGTCCTTCACGCTTTGGTTTGCCCTGCGCAGCTCTTTCCCGTCGTTCTTGCGCCGACAGCAGTCGATCGTGTTGGGTGGAATGGTGGGCGCATCGGTCATGTGCATGGCCATCAGTTCAGCTCTGCCGCTCGCCCTGCTTCCCCGGCTGGGCTTGGGAATCCTGCTCATGCACACGCTCAATATTTACAGCATCGTGCGCTTGCGTTTCCCCTTGGCGTGCACGGGCGGTTGGACCACCGCGCTAATCTGGGTGGGTTATTTTGGCCGCACTGGATCGCTGGCGGGAACGGATCTAGCCATCAGCTCGGTCACACTGGTTTTCGCCAACGTGTTCGGCATGATCGCGGGCTACCAATTCGACCAGGGGGTGCGGCGGGAATTCCTCGCCCTGCGTCTGCTCGGGCAGGAGCGCGAGCGCTCCGAGCGACTGCTGCTCAACGTGCTGCCGGCTGCCATTGCCGAGCGGCTCAAGGCTTCCTCGGATTCGATCGCCGACCATAGTGCGGAGGTGACCGTGCTGTTTGCCGACGTCGTCGGCTTCACCCCGCTGTCGGCCAAGAAGTCGCCGCAGGAATTGGTGCGCCTGCTCGACCTGATCTTCTCCGAGTTCGACGCGCTGGCGGAAAAGCACGGCCTCGAGAAAATCAAGACGATCGGCGACGCCTACATGGCGGCGGCAGGATTACCCGAGCCGCGTGCCAATCACGCGATGGCTGCGGCGAACATGGCGAAAGACATGCTGGCCGCTGTGGCGCGCATCGCCGCAGAAACCGGCGAACCGCTGGCGCTGCGCATCGGACTCAACTCCGGCCCGGTGGTCGCGGGTGTGATCGGGCGCAAAAAATTCATCTACGACCTGTGGGGCGACACCGTGAACACCGCGAGCCGGATGGAAGCGCACGGGGTGCCTGGTGAGATTCAAGTGAGCGAAGCAACCGCAGCCCTCCTCAGGCCGGCCTTTGCGCTCGAGGCCCGGGGTGCCATCCAAGTCGATGGCAAGGGCGAGATGCACACCTTTCTGCTGGGCGCGCAGATCGACCCCACCCCGGCAGCCGGATTAACGACTGATCGCTTGTGACTAGGGCAGGCCAAAGCTTGCGGTTGGAAACCGTGCGTGTCAGGAATCACGCCGCATGATCCCGCCGACCGTTTTTCGGTTCAGTTTTTTCGGCGGGCGGGCGCCCCGTTGGAAGATCCTGTTGCTGCTGGGATGGAGTTGCGTGGCTTTTCCGGGTGTCACTGAAGCGGCGTTTTTTTTCCAATCGGAGGGACAGTTTCTCATCCTGCAAAAGGAAGTCAGTTACCGGCGTGATCAGCCGCCGACGGCGGGCATCGGGCAGGTCATGGCCGACAACGCCGGGTGGGTGACGCAGAGCGAGACGCCCTTTCCGCTGACATTGGATCCCATCGATGCCTGGGTCAGATTCGACCTGCCCGACGTGCAGAAGCCGCAGGCGGTCCTGCTCGATACCAGCCCCTGGGAAACGGTGGACTATTATTTTGTTCGCAACGGCCAGGTCGTGGATCACCAGCGGACCGGCACACTTGTGCCCATGTCTGAACGAAATGCCCACATCAGCATGACCCAGCATTTCGGACATGCCGGCTTTGTGGCGGTCGACCTGTTGCCGGGCCCGCGCCTCACGGTTTACGCCCGGCTGGTCACCCAACAGCGCTTCGCGCCCTTCCGCTGGGTGCGCTTTTATCTATGGGACACGGCGCAGGTCTTGGACGGCGAAAGACGCGACCGGTATTTCCAAGGCGCCTTTCTCGGGATCATGTTTTTTCTCGTCGCTTATAACCTAGGATTGTTTCTCGCCAGCCGGGAGTCCAGTTACCTTTATTACGTGATCTCGATGACAGGCGCGGGCTTGGTCTGGGGTTCATTGTTTGGCCAGAACACCGAGTTTTTCTGGCCGACCCTGCTCAGGTGGGAATATTACAGCGGCTGGGTTGGTTTTTTTGTCTCCAGCTGGGCGATCTGTCAGTTTTTGCGGACGCATCTGGACACGCCCCGGCACTTTCCCCGCGCCGACAAGATACTCAAGTGGCTCGGTCTCTCGAGCCTGCTCATGTTCCCGGTCTTCCTTCTGGTGCCGGTCCGGGCGGTAGCTTTCACCGTGTCCTTGATGGGCGCCTGGGGGATGATTCTTTTCGGAATGGTCATGACCGTGCTTTTCCTGGCGCTTGCCCGGCGGCATCCGCTGGCCCGGCACCTGTTGCTGGCCTCGGTCGTCGGGATTACCGGCAGTGTGATGTTCATCGGAGCCGTCGTCGAGCTATGGCCCAGCACCGACCTCACCCTGCATGCGGGCCAGGTCGGCAATGCGCTCAGCGGCATCATCCTTTCCATGGGCTTGGGCTTCCGGATGCAGCAATTGCGGTCGGAGGTCGCCGACCGGCAGCTCACTGAAGC
>JANXWT010000453.1 GCA_025351035.1 Opitutia bacterium
GCCGCGCGTGAAGACGACGCCGACACTCGACTCGGCGAGCACTTGCAACGCGGCGCGGCCGACGAGGAGATTTTTCGAATCGACGCCGTTGTGCTTGTCGATCTGCACGTCGAGCAGGCCAACGGTCCACGGCCCGGCGCGACCGGTGAGTTTCAAGCCGCCGAGGAGGTCGACCTTCGAGCCGTCGGCCGCGAGGCCGATGCGGCGCGAGAAAAACGGCAGCGGATCCGAGTAGATGCCGCCGAGAGTGAAGAGCGACGCGTCCTGCGTGAAGAACGCGCGTTTCTCCGGGAAAAAAAGCGGGAAGCGGCCGAGGTTGACCTGGCGCTCGTCGACCTCGGCGTCGGCGAAGTCGGTGTTGACTGTGAAGGTGGCGGCGAGCGACGGCGTGACGTGCCACACGAGGTCGAAGCCGGGTTTGAAGTCGTAGGTTTTCTCGTCGGACTCGGGCGCGGAGTGGCGCGTGAGCGAGGCGAAGGGTTTGAAGTCGATGCCGTGGCCTTGGCGCAGGCCGGTGATGCCGTGGATGGTGCCGATGTTCGGCAGCGTGGTGGTGGGATTGTTGCGGTTGCGGCCGCTCCAGCGCACGACTTCCTGCCTGCGGCGGATGGCGCGCGCGACCTCGAAGCCCCATGTGTCGCTCTTGGGATCGAACGAGAGACTCTTGACCGGGATCGCGAACTCCGCGCTCCAGCCGGTCTCGTCGATGCTGGATTTGCCGATCCAGATGCTGTCCCAGTCGGGCACCGAATCTCCCTTGTTCTGGATGAGGCCCTCGCCTTTGCCGCCGACGGCGGTGAGGAGGAAATAGTAGCCGTCGTTCCGGCGGTTGAAGGTGTCGATGACGACGCGCACTTGGTCGTCGGAGCCGTTGTCCTGGTCGTGCTGCATCGAGGTCGAGCGGATGCCCGCGCGGCCGGCGCTGTCGTGGCTGCGCACGGCGACGTAGAGATGGTCGGCGTCGTAGGTGACCCAGAATTCCGTGCGTTCGTTGGGCGGAGCATTCTCCTTGGGTTCGAGCTGGCGGAAACCGTCGCTGTGCGCGGCGTGGTCCCACTCGCCGGGAGAAATGACGCCGTCGATCTTCGGCGGCGTGGCGGTGGCGTGGATATCGAGCGTGGCGGTGCCGTTGACGGTGGTCGCGGCGACCGACTGCGCGTGCAATGCGGCGGCCGGGCCGAAGGCGCAGACGGCGACGATCAGGGAGAGGAAACGGGGCATGTTCGTGGTCCTACGGATAGAGGGCCGGAAAATTAGAAAAATTCCGGCAAGTTGTGTTCATTCCCGAGAACCCGTCGAAACTCCAGAGGTTTCAGAAAAACTTCGGCGACCTGTTTTCTTTCGACGATGAACACAGCATTCGTTGCCGGCAAACCGGGCAGAAAACATGCTGTGCCAAAAAATGAGCGGAGCTGTGCGTGGGCAGCGTGGTCGCCGACGCGCGGGAAAAATCCGTCAGGGCGTCTTCGCCGGCAGGTGCGCGGCGATCTCGGCGCGGAGTTCGCCGAGCTGATTTTGCAGCACGGGGCTCTTCAGCATTTCGCGGGCGAGCGCCTCGCCGAGAATCTGGCCGGCGATCAGGTCGCTCGGATAATGGACGCCGGAGAGCGTCTTGAAACGGCGCGTCTCGGCGGCCCGCTGGGCAAAGTCCGCAGCGTGCGCCGGCATGAGCTCGCTCAGCAGCGCGACCCAGAGCGACGACTGGATGCCGTGCCCGCTCGGGTAAGCGTTGGTGTCGGAAAATTCCACGCAGGGCTTGATGCGCTCATCGACGAACGACGGGCGGCGGCGCGGCCAGAGCGCTTTCGCCGTGCGGTTGACGGTGATGAAGTCCTCGCGCACGAGGGCGAAGAACGCGGCGGTCTTGGGCAGGTTGGCGGCGGTGAACCACGGACCGACGACGTCGGAGCCGAACAGGAAAATGTCCTCGTTCTCGATCACCTTGCAGCGGGCGGCTTGCTCGGGCGTGCGCGTGGTCTGGAGCTGGACGAGCACCTCGAACTCGGCGCGCGTAACGATGGAGTCGGGCGCGGGCGGCGGCGTGATGAGCGCGCGGAGGTCGAGGGCACCCGGCGCGAGGAAATGCGGCGCGGGCGGAGTGTGCTTGGCGATCTGCGGCGTGATCTCGGCCTTCACTTCGGCGAGCGCGGCCTGGAGCTTGGGCGACTTGAGCATTTCGCGGGCGATGGCTTCACCGAGGACTTTTCCGGCGATGGTGTCGCTCGGGTAATGCGCGCTGCCGACGACGCGGCTCCAGCGCACGAGCGCAGCCTGACGTTTCCAATCGGCGGCGTGGTCGGGCAGCAACTCGGTGAGGAGCACGGCGACCATGGCGGCGCGCGTGCTGTGTCCGCTCAGGTAGGCGGTGTTGTGCGGTTTTTCGATGAACGGCGCGATGGACGGATCGGCGAGGTAAGGGCGCTGGCGCATCCAGCCGGCCTTGGCGCGTTCGACGATGGGCGTGGCCTCGCGATAGATTTGGTCGAAGACCGCGGCGGTGCGCGGCAGGTTGGCGGGCGTGCACCAGTCACCGAAGACTGGGGCCAGCAGTTTGAAGATCTCCTGGGTGTCGTAGTAATGTGCCAAGGCGCCTTGCTCGGGCGAGCGGTCCCGGGCGATGAAGCGCGCGAGCTCGAGGTCGGCTTGCGCCCAGATCGTGCCGTCGGCGGGCGGCGGCGTGAGGA
>JANXWT010000457.1 GCA_025351035.1 Opitutia bacterium
CGATGCGCTGTTGCCGCGGGTGCTGGTGCTGCTGGTGATCTCCGGGCTTAACGCCGGCGCGGCGCGCTCGCTCGCATCGGTGCAACGCTGCTACTTGGTTTATGCGATCACGACGCTGGCACCGGGGTTGTGGCGTTTTTCCCAATACCCGGAGGCGGGGAGCTGGACGCTCTCGCTGTGTCTGGTCACCTACGCTTTGTTCCTGTTGAATACCGCGAAGCTGCATGGTGCCGACCTGAAGAAACTCTACCGATTGATTTTTGAGAACGAGGAACTGGTGAACACGCTGAGCGATGCCAAACGGCGCGCGGAGGCGGCCAACCAGGCGAAGAGCGAATTCCTCGCGACGATGAGCCACGAAATCCGCACCCCAATGAACGGCATCACCGGCATGCTGCAATTGTTGGAGGGGTCGACGCTGGACCTCGAGCAGCGCCAACAGGTGGAGGTCGCGGGCAAATCCGCCGACACACTGCTGCGGTTGCTCAATGACATCCTCGATCTCTCGAAAGTGGAGAGTGGGAAAATCGAACTCGAGGCCATCGATTTCTCGCCGACCGAAGTGGGCGAGGAAGTGGTGGCGCTGTTCAGCACGCGCGCTTCGGCGAAGGCACTGCCAATCTATTTTCATCCCGCGCCCGATCTGCCCCCGGCGGTGCAGGGTGATCCGATGCGCTTGCGGCAAGTGTTGCTGAACCTCGTGGGCAACGCGGTGAAGTTTACCGATCACGGGCGCGTCGACGTGATTGTCGAGACCGTGCGCAGCGAAGCAGGGCTGGCACTGCTGCGTTTTCGCGTGCGCGACACGGGCATTGGGATGGATGCCGGGACGCAAGCGAAGCTGTTCATCAAGTTTAGCCAGGGCGACAGCTCGACGACGCGACGTTACGGCGGCTCGGGGCTCGGACTGGCCATTTCCCAAAGCCTCGTAAAGCGCATGGGCGGCGAGATCCGTGTGCAAAGCGAGCTGCACAAGGGCACCGAGTTTTTTTTCGACCTGCCGCTGCCGCTTGGCTCGACCAACGGAACGTCCGAATCCTTCGCCAATCTGCCGGCGGGGAAGCCGCTGCGCGGCCGGGTGCTGGTGGTGGAGGATGACTGGGGCAACCAGCGCGTCATCGAGCTGCTGTTGCGCCGCCTCGGCCTTGACGTGGTGCTGGCCGGCAATGGCGTCGAGGGGATGGGCCTGGCAATGCGGGAACCGTGGTCGCTGGTGTTGATGGATGTGAGTATGCCCGGCGTCGATGGGCACGAAGCCACACGGCGGATCCGGCGGTTCCTCGCCGGCCAGCCGCTGGTGATCATCGCTTTGACAGCGAATGCGCGGGATGAGGACCGGGCGGCGTGCCTCGCCGCGGGCATGGACGATTTTCTTACCAAGCCGGTGCGGCAGGAGCAACTGCGCGTGTGTCTGGAGAAGTGGATCGGAAAGACGGCAATCCATTAGGCTTTAGATGCTGAATATTTTGGGGAATCCCTGTAACTTCGGCGCGCGAGCCGGGTTGTTAAGGACAGCAACACTCTTGTTTTCATGAAATCACTGAAGCTCTCCGTTTCCATGCTCACCCGGATGATCGCACTTGCGACCGTTCTTGCAGTGCCGGTTTTGGCGCACGCCAAGATCAAACGCACCGTGGAAAAGAGTTTCACCGTCCAACCCGGCGGCACGCTGCATGTGGCCACGCAGGGCGGCGATGTCAGGGTGCAGACCGGCGACGTCAAGGAAGTCCGCGTCACCGCCAAGGAGACGATTCACGCCAGCTCGGAGAAGGAAGCGGATGAGTTGCTCGAAAAACTCGAACTGAACATCGAGCAGAAGGGCAACGACGTGTTTGCCGAGGCGAAGTATGAGCGTAATTCTTGGGGTATTCATTGGGGGCAGACGCCGGTCACGGTTGATTTCGTGATCACGGTGCCGGACCATTTCAACGCGGACATCCACACCTCGGGCGGAGACATTGCCATCGGCAATCTCACCGGCAACGTGCGCGCCCGCACCAGCGGCGGCGACATGAAGTTCGACCGGATCGCCGGCGACCTCGATGCCTCGACCTCGGGCGGCGATGTTTCGCTGAAGGAAGGCACGGCCCGAGCAAAGGTCTCCACTTCGGGTGGCGACATCCACATCGACCGGGCCGGCGGCCCGACCGAAGTCTCAACCTCGGGTGGCGACATCGTGATCGAATCGGCGGAGCATCTGCTCAGCGCCCGCACGTCGGGCGGTGAGATTCACGCGGTGCTCACCAGCGCCTTGAAGGACGATTGTTTGCTGAGCACCTCAGGCGGCGAAGTGCATGTGCAGGTCGTCAAAGGCTCCGGTTTCGTCCTCGACGCGCATACCTCGGGTGGCGACGTCGACGCCAGTGGCATCACGCTGACGATCGACCGGGGCGGCGTCGGCAAGAGCCGCCTTGTGGGTGAGGTCAACGGTGGCGGCCCGCGCCTCAAGGTTCGCGCCAGCGGCGGTGACATCACGATCCGCGCCAAATAATTTTCACCAGGCAAACCGCCAAGGTGTGTGTGCAAGGGAGCCAGCGCGAAAGCGCTGGCTTCTCTTTTGGTGAGTCGTTCAATCGAGGCCATGGGCCTGATCGATACGCACACCCACTTGGATTCTTTCACCCGCAGCGGCCAGTTGCCGGACATCCTGCAGCGCGCGCGCGCCGCGGACGTGGAAGCGATGGTGGCCATCGGCACTGATACGGACGACTGGAGTCTTTATCGCGATCTCGCGAAGGAGCACACGGGCTTTGTGCATTACAGCGTAGGTCTGCACCCGTGCAGCGTGGACGCGCGCTGGGCGGAACGATTCGCGCAGTTGGAAGCCTTCTGGGGTGGGGAGCCGAAACCCGTTGCGCTCGGCGAAATCGGGCTCGACCGGTTTCACTTGCCGAAAGAAGCGGGGGAGGCGGAGAAAATCTTCGGCTGGCAACGCGCGGCTTTCGCGGCGGGGTTGCAGCTGGCGGGGCGGTTGGGTTGCCCGGTGGTCGTTCACTCGCGCGGGGCTTTCCGCGAATGCGTCGAGATGATCGATGCCTCGGGCATGGATTGGGCGAGGGTAGTGTTCCACTGCTTTACGGAAGGGCCGGCCGAGATGGCCGAGCTGACCAAGCGCGGCGGCTTCGGGTCATTCACGGGCGTCATCACCTACAAGAGCGCCGAGCCGGTGCGGGCCGCGGCGCTAGCGCAGGGGCTCGACCGGTTGATGATCGAGACGGATGCGCCCTACCTCACGCCGATGCCGCATCGCGGAAAGCCAAACGAGCCGGCCTACGTGCGACACACGGCGGAGTTCTGCGCGGGGTTGTTCGGGGTGAGCCATGCCGAGCTGGCTGCGGCCACCACGAAGAATGCGCGACGGTTTTTCGGATTGGTCCGCGAATGACTCGAATGCCCGCCAATGAAAAGGCCGACCAACAGGCCGGCCGGACATTCGCGTTAATTGGCGTGATTAGCGGGCAGAGCGATTTCCTCACGCCTCGTCGAACTTTCGGGCGAAAAGTGCTTCGAGTTCGGTCAACATCTGCGGGGCGTCATCACCGGTGGCGATGAACTTCACCTTCGAAGACTTGGCCGCCGCTAGCATCATGAGGCCCATGATGCTCTTGCCGTTCACCTGTTCGTCGTCCTTTTCCACCAGGACCTCGGATTTGAACTTGTTCGTGACGCGCACAATCATGGCCGCAGGACGGGCGTGGATGCCCATCTTGTTTTGCACGTGAAGCTCTTTCACGTGGGTGGCGGCGGTTGTGGTGTTGCTCTTTTCCATTGCGGTCGGGCTAGGTGGTCGGGTTAAAGGGAAACGCTAAAAACGGTTCGTGACCGGGCTTGCAACCTAAAAGACCCCCCTATGCCAGCGTTCGCCATCATTGTGCCCTGCCGTTTGGAGTCGACGCGCTTCCCGCGCAAACTGCTTCATCCCATTCACGGCAAGCCCCTTGTCCTATGGGTGGCGGAGCGGATTGCGGCCCAGGCGCCGGACTATCCGCTGTGGTTTGCCGTCAACCACGAATTGTTGGCCAACTGTGTCGAAGGCGCCGGATTTCGGGCGATCATGACCGATGCTCGACACCCCAGTGGCACCGACCGGATCGCCGAGGCCAACCGCCAAGTCCGGGCCAGTTTCGTTCTTAACGTGCAGGCCGACGAGCCGCTCGTGACCGGCGCGCAGATTAAAGCCCTCGCTCGCCTGATCCAAGGCGATTGTCCGATGGCAACGCTCAGCACGCCGTTCAAGACGGCCGCCGATTTCAACAATCCCAATCAGGTCAAGGTCGTCGCCAGCGCTGCGGGACGCGCGCTCTACTTCTCGCGCTCGCCCATGCCCTATCCTCGCGACTTGGGAGCCGGTGCCGACGATGCCTGGGTGGCCGCCAACCCCTGCCGAAAGCACCTTGGACTTTACGCCTATCGGGCTGACTTCTTGGAGAAGTTCGTGGCCATGCCGCCCGGCCGTCTCGAGCAGATCGAGAAACTGGAACAGCTCCGCGCGCTTGAGGCCGGCTATCCGATCGCCATCGA
>JANXWT010000458.1 GCA_025351035.1 Opitutia bacterium
CGTCGGGGCGGTTGCGCTCGACGACGGTGATGTCGTGCGCGGGATGGCGCAGTTTCATCGAGATCGCGAAGTAGAGACCGGCGGGGCCGGCGCCGACGCAGACGACTTTCATGGGGTGCGGGAAGGCTTGGGAAAATTCCCCGCAGGCCAACACATTTTGTCGGAAAAATGTCGGAGTCGTTCCAGTCAGTCCGCACAGAGCATGCTGGACAAGTCGCGCCGGGCAGACGAAAAACTTCTCCGCCGCGCGGCCACCTCAAGCAGAAGAACGAATCCATCGGCGATGCCCTCCTCCTTCCAAGACCTGCTGATTGACTCCCCTGCCCCGCATATCCTGCGGCTCACGCTGAACCGCCCCGAGGCCCGCAACGCACTGCGTGTGCAGTTGCTCGCCGAGCTGGCCGAGGCGCTGCGCCAGGCCGAGGCCGACGACCAGATGCGCTGCGTCGTCGTGACGGGTGGGCCGAAAATTTTCGCGGCCGGCGCCGACGTGCGCGAGATGGCCGATGTCGCGACGGCCGCGGCCGTCAGCGAGCAACGGCAGGCGTCGTGGCGCACGGTCCACGATTTTTCCAAGCCGCTCGTCGCGGCGGTCAACGGCTACTGCCTCGGCGGCGGCAACGAGCTCGCGATGCTCTGCGACGTGATCGTCGCGGGTGACGACGCGCAGTTCGGCCAGCCCGAGATCAAGCTCGGCATGATTCCCGGCGCGGGCGGCACGCAGCGGTTGACGGCAGCGCTGGGCAAGGCGAAGGCGATGAAGTTCGTCCTCTCCGGCGAATTTTTCGGCGCGGCCGAAGCGCTCGCCACCGGGCTCGTCTCCGAGGTCGTCGCCGCCGACAAAGTCCAGGCGCGCGCGCTGGAACTCGCGGGCCTCATCGCCGCGAAATCTCCGCTCGCGCTGCGCCTCGCCAAGGAGGCCGTGCGCCACGCGAGCGAGGCGAAACTCGCCGAAGGCATGTTGCTTGAGCGGCAGGCGTTCAACGTGCTCCTGACGAGCGACGACCGCCGCGAGGGCTTGGCGGCGTTCCTCGAGAAACGCACTCCGAACTTCAAGGGACGCTGATGGCCGAGCTGCACACGGTCGGAGTCGTCGGCGCGGGCACGATGGGCGCGGGCATCGCGCAGGTCGCCGCCGCGGCGGGCCATCCGGTGCTGCTCTTCGACGCCCTGCCGGGCCTCGCCGAAAAAGCGAAGACGCGCCTCGCCGACGCGCTGGAAAAACTTGTCGGCAAAGGCCGCCTGACCGCCGCCGGGCGCAACGCTCTCCTCGCACGCATCCAACCTTGCACGGAAATTTCCGCACTCGCGCCGGCGCGGCTCGTCATCGAAGCGATCATCGAGGACTTGGCGGCGAAACAGAATCTGTTTCGCCAGCTCGAATCACTCGTCGCCGCCGACGCCATCCTCGCCACGAACACCTCGTCGCTCTCGGTCAGCGCCATCGCCGCCGGGCTCGCGAGGCCCGCGCGTTTCGCCGGGATGCATTTCTTCAATCCGGCGCCGCTGATGCCGCTCGTCGAAGTGATCGCGGGCACCGGCACCGCGCCCGGCGTGCTCGACACGCTCGCCGCGACCGCACGGGCCTGGGGCAAGACTCCCGTGCGCGCCAAGGATTCGCCGGGCTTCATCGTCAACCGCGGCGCGCGTCCGTTCTACAACGAGGGCCTGCGCTTCCTCGAGGAGCGCGGCGCCGACGCGGCGACTATCGACAGCCTCCTGCGCGCAGCGGGATTCCGCATGGGTCCGCTCGAGTTGATCGATCTCGTCGGTCTCGACATCAGCCTCGCCGTCAGCCGCTCGATTGCCGCCGCGTGTCCCGGTGAAGTGCGCTACCAACCGTCGCGCCTCGTCGAGGAACACGTCGCCGCCGGCCAACTCGGCCGCAAGACTGGTCGCGGTTTCTACGACTACGCTGCGGGCGCAAAAGCCGTGCGCTCGGTCATGCCGCCCTGCGCGCCGCCGAAACACGTCGCGGTGCACGGCCATCTCGGGCCGGCGCACACGTTGCCGGAAATTTGGGAAGCTCACGGCGTCGAAGTCGCACTGGTCGACGTGCCGCCGGGCGAGGCATGGCTCGAAGTCGACGGCGTGCGCGCCGCGCTGACCGACGGACGCGCCGCGCACGAACGCGCCGCCGAGGACGGCCTGCCTTGGGTGGTGTTCGATCTCGCGCTCGACTACGACGCTTGTCCGCATCTCGCGCTCGCGTCCTCCGACGCGTCGTCCCTCGCCGCGCAGAAGGTTGCCGGGCTTTTCCAGCTTGGCGGTCGCGCGGTTTCGCTTGTGCCTGACCTGCCCGGTTTGCTCGTCGCGCGGACGCTCGCAATGCTGATGAACGAATCGGCCGACCTTGTCGCGCGTGGCGTGGCCACGGCGGGCGACGTCGATCTCGCGATGATGCAGGGACTCAACTTCCCCGGCGGACCGCTCGGCTGGGCCGACCGCGTCGGCGCGCGCTACGCGGTCACGCTGCTCGACCACCTCGCCACGACCTATGGCGAACGCTACCGCGCATGCGCGTCGCTGCGCCGGCACGCGGAGCACGGAGGAAAATTCCATGAATAATGCCTATCTCTGCGGCGACGTCCGCACGCCCATTGGCCGCTACAACGGCGCGCTCGCCTCCGTCCGCACCGACGATCTCGCGGCGCTCCCGCTCAAGGCGCTCATCGCGCGCCACCCCGGCGTCGATTGGGCGACACTCGACGATGTGATGCTCGGTTGCGCCAACCAGGCCGGCGAAGACAACCGCAACGTCGCGCGCATGGCCGTGCTGCTCTCGGGCCTGCCGACGAGCGTGCCCGGCGTGACGATCAACCGGCTTTGTGCGTCAGGCATGGAGGCCGTCGGCCAGGCGGCCCGCGCCATCGCGACCGGCGAGGCCGACCTCATCATCGCGGGCGGCGTCGAAAGCATGACGCGCGCGCCGTTCGTGCTGCCGAAAATTGACGGCAAGTTCGACCCCAACGCGCCGCGCTACGACACGACCATCGGCTGGCGCTTCGTGAATCCGCTGATCGAAAAACTCCACGGCATCGACCCGATGCCGGAGACCGCGGAGATTCTCGCCGCCGAGCGCGGCATCTCGCGCGCCGACCAGGACGCCTACGCTTTCCGCTCGCAGCAGCGCGTGGCGGCGGCGCGCGATTTCCTCGCCGGCGAAATCGAGCCCGTGCGCCTCGCCACCGATCAACTCGTGACGCAGGACGAACACCCGCGCGCCGACACGACGCTCGAAGCGCTCGCGAAATTGAAAACGCCTTTCCGCCCCAACGGCACGATCACCGCCGGCAACGCCTCGGGCGTGAACGACGGCGCGTGCGCGCTGATCGTCGCCTCGGCCGCCGCCGTGAAGCGCCACGGCTTGCGGCCCGTCGCGCGCATCCTCGGCATGGCGAGCGCCGG
>JANXWT010000471.1 GCA_025351035.1 Opitutia bacterium
ATCCACTCCTACACCGCGACGCAGAAGACGGTCGACGGCCCGTCCAAGAAGGACTGGAAGGGCGGTCGCACTGCCGCGCAGAACATCATCCCTGCCACGACCGGTGCCGCCAAGGCCACTGCGCTCGTGTGTCCCGAAGTCAAGGGCAAGCTCACTGGCATGTCTTTCCGCGTGCCTACGCCGACGGTGTCGGTCGTCGATCTTACCGTGAAGACTGTGAAGGAGACTTCCTACAAGGAAATCTGCGCCGCCATGAAACGCGCCTCCGAGACCTATCTCAAGGGCATCCTCGAATGCACCAGCGACGAGGTCGTCTCTTCCGACTTCATCCACTGCAAGGCGTCCTCGATTTTCGACGCCGGCTCCGGCATCGAACTCAACTCGAGATTCTTCAAGCTCGTCTCCTGGTATGACAACGAGTGGGGCTACTCCAACCGCGTCGTCGATCTGACCAAGGTGATTGCCGCGAAACTATAACTCCTGGCCTGAAGGCGCCGATTGACCTCAGCGCCTTTTTTGTCGCTGTGCCCAAATTCAAATCCATCCGCGACCTCCCACTCGCCGGCCGGCGCGTGCTCATCCGCGTCGACTTCAACGTCCCGCAGGACAAGGTCACTGGCGCCATCACCAACAACCAACGCATCGAGGCCGCGCTGCCGACAATCAATCACGCGCTCATGCAAGGCGCGTCGGTCGTGCTCATGTCGCACCTCGGGCGGCCCGACGGGCAGTGCCACGCCAAGTTTTCGCTCAAGCCCGTCTCCGCTGAACTGGAAAAACTCCTTGGCCGGCCGGTGACGTTCCTCGACGACTGCGTCGGCCCCACCGTCGAAGCGGTGTGCGGGCAACTCGCACCCGGCAGCGTCGTGTTGCTGGAAAATCTGCGCTTCCACCTCGAGGAGGAGGGCAAGGTGAAGTTGGCGGATGGCACGGCGAAAAAGGCCGATCCCGCCGCTGTCGCGGCTTTTCGCGCCTCGCTGTCGAAACTCGGCGACGTGTTCGTGAACGACGCCTTTGGCACCGCGCACCGGGCGCATTCGTCGATGGTTGGGGTCGCGCTGCCGCAGAAAGCTGCGGGTTTTTTGATGGAGGCTGAGCTCAAGGCCTTCGCCGCCGTGCTCGATCACCCGCAGCGCCCGTTGCTCGCCATCCTCGGCGGTGCGAAGATCGCCGACAAGATTCCGCTCATCAACAATCTCCTCGCGAAAGCCGACGAGATCATCATCGGCGGCGGCATGGCTTTCACATTCAAGAAGGTTCTGCAAAACATGGAGATTGGCTCGAGTCTCTTCGACCCGGAGGGTGCGAAGACCGTCGCCGACCTCATGGCCAAGGCACAGGCGAAGGGCGTGAAGATCCATCTGCCCGTCGACTACGTGTGCGCCGACAAGTTCGCCGAGAACGCGGCAATCCGGCCGGCCGACGACTCCACCGGCATTCCTGCCGGCTGGATGGGCCTTGATGTCGGCCCGAAGTCGAATGCGATTTTCGCCGGGGCCATCGGCCGCGCGCGCACCATCATCTGGAACGGTCCGCCCGGGGTGTTCGAGTTCAAGGCGTTCTCCGCCGGCACGGCGGCGATGGCCGCGGCCATCGCGCAAGCCACGGCGTCGGGCGCAACCACGGTCGTCGGCGGCGGCGACACCGCGACGGCGGCGAAGAAGCTCAAGGTCGCCGGCAAGGTCACGCATTGCTCAACCGGCGGTGGCGCCAGCTTGGAATTCCTCGAGGGCAAGGTGCTGCCCGGAGTGGCGTTTCTCGAACAGTAGCGAGCATCGAGTAGTGAGCAGCACCCAGCGCATCCAAAATTTCCACTCGCTACTGGCTACCCGCTACTCACTACTTTTGTCCCCATGCCCCTCCGCAAAAAACTCATCGCCGGCAACTGGAAGATGCACAAGACCCCCGCCGAGGGCGCGCGACTCGCCGCGGAGATTGTCGCCGCTGTGGGCAAGGAGCCGGCCGTCGACATCGTGCTTTGCCCGCCATACACAGCATTGGAAAGCGTCGGCCGGGCGATTGATGGGCAGGAAGTCCGGCTCGGCGCGCAGAACATGCACCCGGAGAAGAATGGCGCCTTCACCGGCGAGTGCTCGGCGGAGATGCTGCGCGCGCTCTATGTGACGCATGTCATCCTCGGCCACAGCGAACGCCGCGCGTATTTTGTGGAGACGGACGACTTCATCAACCGCAAGGTGCTCGCCGCGCTGCCCAATCAGCTGAAACCGATCCTCTGCGTGGGTGAGACTCTGGCCGAGCGCGAGGCCGGCCAAACATTCGCCGTCGTGCAGCAGCAGGTCGAAGGCGGGCTGAAGGGCGTGACCGCCGAGCAGATCACGACCGTCATTATTGCCTACGAGCCGGTCTGGGCCATCGGCACGGGCAAGGTGGCCACGCCCGCGCAGGCACAGGAAGTCCATGCCTTCATCCGTGGGATTCTCGCCAAGCTCTACGGTGCGGCCCGCGCGCAGAAGGTGCGCATTCTCTACGGGGGCTCGATGAAGCCGGCCAATGCCGCCGAGCTGCTCGCCCAGCCGGATATCGACGGCGGCCTGATCGGTGGTGCGGCCCTCGACGCACGTTCGTTCGTCGATTTGGTCAACGCGGCGGTTGCCGCGCAGTAGACTGACCGGGGCCGGATCGGGTGAGGATATTCCGGCTGGAGAGAGTCTCCCGATTCGGGCCGAGGCCGTTTCCGTTCCACATTTGCGGGCTTGCTGCCGCTCCGTTGGCGTGGATTAGTGGCGCCATGCCCCGAGTTTCCGCGCCTTTACTCGCTTGGTTGTTTTGCGGGCTTTTGCCCGCGAGCTTGCCGGCAGTCGAGTTTCAGCACGCGGGTTGGGCGATCCGCGGGGTTTTTCCGGAAACCCCGAAGAACGACGAGTTTCGTTCACCGTCCGACTGCGGACCGGTGGTCTCGGACCGATATTACCATGGGACAAAGACAGAAGCGTTTATGCTTCTGCGGATGGTTTTCCCGGTGGCGTATCTTCTCCAGCAGGAGCACAAGTCGCTTTACGAGCGGGCCAAGAAAGACGCGCTGCTCGCCCGGCCCGGTGAAGTCACCGCCGCGGAACTCTACAAACTCGGTCCCTACATCGGCCGCCGCTACCAAATCACGTTCGAGAAAGCGGGCCGTCAGAAGGATCTGC
>JANXWT010000475.1 GCA_025351035.1 Opitutia bacterium
CAACGGTGGGCCAGATGGGCCACTACCAACGCCGCTCCCGTCTGAATGGCCTTTTCGATCTCCTTTAGGGTCTCTTCCGCTTCCCCGAGATAGAGGGCGATCAGCTCCTTGATTTGTCCGACATCATTGTCCGTCACCTCCATTAGCTGTCCGAGATCCACCGGCGCTTCTCCATGAGATGAGGGTGAGTCGGGTTTGCCCGGTCCGCCAGAGGGGCGATTCTCCGTGGTCAACCCCTCGGCGGGAGCGGCCTCCGCCTTCGCCTTGAGCAAATCGGTTTGGCGGGGATGGGTGGCTACCCAGCGCATCAAGGCCGCCTGCAGTTCCGCGGTGCGCACCGGCTTGGTCACATAGTCATTCATTCCGGAGGCGAGGCATTTCTCGCGATCCCCCTCCATGGCATTCGCGGTCATGGCGATGATGTGAACCGGTTGCCGGTCGGCCGCGGGGTGTCCCGCGGTTTGCTCATGCTGGCGGATTTCCCGCGACGCCTGGTAGCCATCCATCTCCGGCATCTGGCAATCCATCAGAATAATATCATACGGGATGGATTGCAGGGTCGTCAGAACCTCCTGGCCGTTGGCCACGGCGTCTGCCGAGCAGCCAAGCTTGCGCAACTGCCCGAGCGCCACCCGCTGGTTGATGCTATTGTCTTCAGCCAGGAGGATGCGGACGTGACGCAGTTGGGCGTCAACCGCGGGCAGTGCCTGCGGAACCTTGAGCACAGCCTTGAAGGCTTCGGTCCGGCCCATGACATTGACCAGACAGTCGAAAAGCCGCGATTGCTTGACGGGTTTGACAAGGTAGGCATCGATCCCGATGGCCCGGAGTTCCTCGGTGCTCAACTGCTGCCCAAGGGAGGTGAGGATGATCAGACGCGTGTTCGCGATGGCGGGATCGGCCTTGATGTTTTTGGCGAGAGACAGGCCGTCCATCTCCGGCATCTGCATGTCAAGGAGCGCCAGATCGTAGGGCCGACCATCCGCCACGGCGCGACACAATATATCCAGAGCCTCCCGGCCGCTGGCCGCGCTGCCTTTCTGCATTTTCCAGGCGAAGATCTGATGCCGCAGGATCTGCCGGTTGGTCGCGTTGTCGTCCACCACCAGCACCCGCAGGTTGAACAAATCGCGGTTGTATTTGACTGCGGCCCTCGCCTCCGCGGACTGTTTTTCCAACTGGACCGTGAACCAAAAGGTCGAACCTTGCCCCAGTTCGCTCTGGACGCCGATCTGGCCGTGCATCAGCGCCACCAGTTGCTTGGAAATGGCCAGACCGAGTCCGGTGCCTCCGAATTTCCGCGTGGTCGAACTGTCCGCTTGGATGAATGGCTGGAAGAGCCGCGCTTGCGCCTCGGGTGCCAGACCGATGCCGGTGTCCTTGATTTCAAACCGCAGGGTGGCTTGGGTTTCCGTTTCACTCTCAAGCGAGACCCGCACGACCACCTCGCCTTGTTCGGTAAACTTGACCGCGTTGTTGGTCAGGTTGATCAGGACCTGACCCAGCCGGCCCGGGTCGCCGCGCATCTGAGTGGGGATGTCCGGGGGCACTGTCCCGGTTAATTCGATTCCCTTGGCCTGCGCCCGCTGCGCCAACAGTCCGAGCGTGCCCTCCACCACATCCTGCAGGTCAAAATCGAGATTTTCGAAAGTCATCTTTCCGGATTCGATGCGCGAGTAGTCCAGAATGTCGTTGATGATCGTCAGCAGTGAATCGGCGCTGGTGCGGATAGTGTCGGCAAATTCGCGTTGCACGTTATTCAGCTCGGTATCGAGTAGCAGGCCAACCATCCCAATGACGCCGTTCATGGGCGTCCGGATCTCATGACTCATGGTGGCAAGGAATTCGGCTTTGGCCTGCGCGGCCTGCAAAGCCATATCACGCGCCTTGACCAATTCCTCCTCGGCCAGCTTGCGCTCGATGGACGCGGCCACCTGGTGGGAGACGAATTCCAGCAGTGCGCGATCCTTCTCCGAGTAGCGAATCGATCCGGCGTAGTTTTGGACCGCAAGCACGCCGATCGTGCGACCCTGCGTGGTGAGAGGCACACCCAGCCAATCCAACGGAATCGTGCCAATCAGTTGAATCTTTCCCTCCCGGGCCATCGCCTCCATTTTCTCCGTGTTCAAGAGGTGTGTCAGGCCCGTGCGCACGACCTGAGCGGTAAAGCCATCGCCGAGCTTTCGCGGGGTCGGCGGCGGGTCAACCTCGTCGACGAAATAGGGAAAGGTCAGCAGGTCCTTGTCGGCGTCGTAGAGAGCCACGTAAAAATTCTTCGCCGAGAGCAACCCGCCCACAATCTCGTGAATCTTGCGGAACAGCGTCGGCAAGTCGCGGGACAGATGCGCCGACTCCGAAATCGCGTGCAGGGCCGCTTGCGCCTGCTCCGTCTGCTTGCGCTCGGTGATGTCTTCCAGCGTGCCAACATGGCCTGTCACCCGGCCGGCGGAGTCGAGGTTGGGATTGGCCCGGACGTGAATCCAACACGGCTTGCCTTGCGGGGTCAAAATCCGCAATTCGCGCGAAAACTCCGCAGCTTTCCGAACCGAGTCGGTCCATGCGGCAAACGTCGCCTTGCGGTCAGCAGGGTGGACCGTCCGTTTCCAGCCCACACCCAGGGATTCCTCGGCGGTGAGTCCGGAAATTTCCTGGCAGCGAAGGTTAGTGTAAGTGGTGCGGCCTGTGGCGTCCGTTTGAAAGACGCCGAGAGGCGACGCCTCGCTGAGCGAGCGGAAACGATTCTCGTTGAGCTGCAGATCGAGGAGGTGTTGCGCAGTCATGTCCGCAACTTTTGCGGTCTGCCTACGGCTGTAGCGCACTATGCCACCCATCATGAGGAGGATGGCTACAGCGAGGAGGTATTCGAACCGGCGCTGTTGCGCGACCCCCGCCAGCGCAAAGGCGAAATGTGCTTCCTGGATTTCTTCCACGGTCGCGCGTAGATCCGCCAAGGCGTTGTTCACCTCATTGTATTTCCGATCCATCGTTGCCATGCGGGTGCCGGCTTTGTCCGGCAGATTTTGATTGAAATAGGAAAAGAGCAGCCGGGCTTCTGCCACGACTTCATCCATCTTCCGCTCAATCGTCGTCAGTCCGCGCTGCAGGCCCCCGCTCTCGGTCGCGGGAACGTTTTGCTTCAAATCCTGCCTGATCGCGGCAATTTTCTCTTGGAAGCGTTGCAGCCCTGCCTCGAGCTTCGCCGATTCTCCCGTCACATCCTTGCTGTCGAAGATATCATTGCCGGGAGCGTCGACGGCCGCGGCCAACTGGCCCAGTTCCGAAAAGTCGCCCAACCGTTGCGCCCACTGTCTGGCATCCCGCACTGTTTCGGTATAATTGTTGATCAGGCGGTAGCTCAGGTAAAGACTCGCGCCCACGGTCAGGACCACATACGCCGCCAGTGCGGTGGAGAAGCGGTGCAGGCGCGGGGGTGTTCTTCCCGGGGTGGATGGCGCCGCTATTACGATATCAACTGGTGTCATACGTCAGTCTCCTTCGGGAAGTTTGCGGTCAGCAGGTGATGCACGGTCTCGAGAAGTTTTTGCGCGGCGCACGGTTTTTGTAAGAAATAGATTTTCCCGGGCAGCTCAAAAACCTGACTCACCATCTCCGGGCTGTAACCACTGGTGAAAATCACCTTGAGCGTGGGTTTGTCGAGGCGGAGTTGCTCCGCCAATTTTGCTCCCGTCATGTCATCATCCATCACCAAATCAGTCAGCAGTAGGTCGATGTTGGGGTGGTGCTGCCGCCAGATGGCGGCGGCTTCACCGCCCGACGCAGCTTCGAGGACGCGATAGCCGCCGGCTTGCAGCAATTGGGCGACGGGCCAGCGAATGGTTTCTTCGTCTTCCACTAACAAGATGGTCCCAAGCTCCCCCTCTGGTCGGGCGGACACCGGTTTCTCAGCGGGCCCGGGCTCCCGGCCAGACAGTCTGTTTTGATGCGCCAAGGTGCGCACCGGCGGCTGACTCGGGTAGTCCTCATTCATGCTGATTATGATCCAACAACGATCGGTGCACCAACTGGAATCCGGTGGAACCGGCCCGATGTTGTGTTGCTCTTGGCAAAGTGGGGTGAGTCGACGTTGGGTGCAAGCAGGCAAACGCATGATTCTGCCAGCGGCAAGGCCCGGCCAGGAGGAAGACAGATAAATGGACCCCGGCAAAGTTGGCCGCGATCACCTCCGCGCTTCAGGTGCCAGTGATCGACACTAGGTTAGGGGAGAAAGTTGTTCGTCAGCGCTCCAAGCGTGTCGCGCTCGGCCTTGCTTTGAAATTCCACCCATTTAGTCAGTTGCCAAGGATTTCCCAGAGTGATGGGTGCAAGGGCTTCATCGTAGTGGAAATCCATGTGGCCGGAAGTCGTGATAGTCTTGGCCACGAAGTATCCGATCAGCATCCCGGTGGTGCCGCCGCCGGTGGCCGTCAGGTCGGCGTTGGGCGCATACAAGCAGGCCGCAATCTGGCCGCTGCTGCCGACGGAGCAGGCGGTGGTCGTATTGGTGAAGATCTGCAGGGCGCCAGCCCAGCTGCCGTTGTTGACGGTGCCGGTGCAGGTCACCGGCCCATCGATGTAGATGGAACACGCGGCATTACCGACGAGGGAAAAGGTTGTTTTGCTCGAGACCGCAAAATTCGTGGTCGTTCCGATGATGGAAACTTTGGCGTCGGATGAGATACTGACTTTTCCAATCGTGGTGCCGCTGCAAAAATAATAGTAGCGCCCGTCCGAGGCCAGCAAATCCCCGGATCGCGGCAGAGTGGCGGGAAGCGTCGAGCCGAGGTTGTAACTCCGGCTGACCGAGGCCGCCGTGGGATAGGTTGGCAGACTGAACACCCCGGTGAAGTTGGTTACGATCGCTCCTGTGACTTGACTTGCGGGCGGCGCCGTGACTCCCGCTCCGATGAGCAGGTTGCCACTGATCACAACGGCCGCATTTCCCAGACTGGCGCTGCCGGCTGGGACAATCACCGTGGTGTTGGCTGCGGCGATGGAGCTTGAATAGGGCAGCCAAGGCCCGGCGGGATTGTTCGTGGGGTTCGAGTTGAAGCTGTCAAAGCTGGAGCTTCCCTTCACGGTCAAGCCATTGAGCCCGACCGCTCCATTGATCGTGACCCCCGTGTTCCGCTTGAGCGTGTATTGCAGGATCCGGTTGATCGGAGGCGAGCCATCGAACGCGAACCCTTTGCCGGTGGCCAGGTTGTGCGCTAGCTCGAAATTGAACGTGTACTCGTTCACCCAAAAATCCGCCGAACCGCTCGAGAGACGGGCCACCACGCGCAGGATGAATGCCGTGACCATGATAACGGCGAGGGTTTTCACCCGAAGCGACGTCCAGCCGCCGCTTTCGCTGATGGACATTGGGCGCACGATCAGAGAGTGGGTCGACCGGGCTAATGCTTCAAGGGAGAATTCCGGTCGCTTCGAAGGTCGCAGGGCTGCTCTTAAGTCGTGTCGGCGATCAGGCTGGGGGGACAATCCTGACCCCCTGAACTTGCGTTTGTGACTCCAGATGGCTCCCTTTTGTCGTCCATGAACCAGTCGCTGAGCGCGAAAGGGCGGGAGTTTCAACAGCCGCTGGTCTGACTTTTGACCCTCACAAAAACCAAAGGTAACGATTCGGCAAAACCGGTTGGGGAGGGAGGGATT
>JANXWT010000054.1 GCA_025351035.1 Opitutia bacterium
TCCGCGCCGCGCCCGGCGTCCGCCTCGCCGGCGTCTTCACCCACTTCGCCAGTGCCGATGAAGATCCGGCGTTCACCGAGGAACAGCGGCGCCTTTTCCTCGCCACGCTCGCCGCCCTGCCTGGCTTCTCTGCAGCTGGACTGTTGATCCACGCCGATAATAGTGCCGGGCTCGAATCCACTCGCGGAGGCTCGGTCTTCAATGCCGTGCGCGTCGGCCTCCTCCAGTTCGGCATTCTCCCCCACCCGCACTCGCTGCTCGCGCGCGTGCATACCGAGCCGGTCTTCAGTTTCTACACGCGCGTCGGTCTCGTGAAGAAACTCCCCGGGGGCACCGGCATCAGCTATGGCCGCACGCACCGCCTCAAAGGCGAGCGCACCGTCGCGCTGCTCACCGCCGGCTACGGCGACGGACTCGCGCGCGCGAGCAGCAACCGCGGTCACGTCCTCATCAACGGTCGCCGCTGCCCCATTCTCGGACGCGTCTGCATGGACCAGACCGTCGTCGACATCACCGATGTCCCCGGCACGGTGAACTGCGGCGATCCCGTCGTGCTGGTCGGCCGGCAGGGTGCCGGAGAGATTTCCCGCAGCGAGTTCGCTGCGTGGGCGGACACGATTCCTTGGGAAACCCTCTGCTCCGTCACCAAGCGCGTCCCGCGTCTCTACAAGACTCCACTCGGCCTTTGAAACTTCACCGCGGCGCCGGCGTCTCCCTCGCATCGTCCCGGACCATGGCTGACTCCCTCAACTCACTTTCTACTGCCGACGCGTGGCAAGCGCTGCCGGCTTCGCAGTGGAACGAATCCGCCGCGCGCCACCTGCTCCAACGCATCGGCTTCAGTGCAACGCCCGCCGAAACCGCCCGTGCGTTGAGAGACGGATTGAACACCACTCTCGCCCGCAGTTTCGCCAAAATGCCGGCGTTCCCCAAACCGCCGCTGATCGCCGGCCTTGAAACCGACACTCCGCAAATAGCGCGCCAACTCGCCAAAGGCGACCCTGCGCCGAGGCGCCAGGCAGACAAAGACGCCCGCGAGCGTTCGCGTGAAGCACTCGCCGAACTCACACTCAAATGGCTCGCGCACGCCGCCCAGTCCGAAAACTCGCCCGCCGAAAAATGGCTGTTCTTCCTGCAGGATGTCTGGGTCGTCGATTATCAAAAAGTCAAAAACTCGGCACTGCTCTACCAGCACCAGCAAATCCTGCGGCAATTTGCGCTCAGCAACGCCCCGACGCTCGCCCGCGCGATGTCGCGCTCACCGGCGATGGTCATCTACCTCGACCTCCAGCAGAGCAAGGCTGAGGCACCCAATGAGAACTTCGCCCGCGAACTCTTCGAACTCTTCACACTCGGCGAAGGCAACTATACCGAGAATGACGTCAAGGAAACTGCGCGCGCCTTCACCGGCTACCGGCAAAAGTTCGGGCAGTTCAGCTTTGCATCACGCCAGCACGATCGCGGCACTAAGACGATCTTCGGACACTCCGATCGTTACAACGGCGACGGTGTCCTTGACCTCGTCTTCCGGCAAAAAGCCGCCGGCACCTTTCTACCGCGCGAACTGGCGCGCTTCTACCTGACCGATACCGCTCTACCCGCCGCCCACCTCGACGCCCTCGGCGCCGCGTGGGCTCACGACGGCTACGACCTCCGCCAACTCGCCACCCGGTTCTTCAGCAGCCGGTTGTTTTTCGCGCCGGAGTTTCGCGGCAGTTTCATCAAAAGCCCCGTGCAATTTTACCTCGGCCTGTTGCAGGATCTCGATCTCAACGTCGCCCCGCTCCCGCGCCAGATTATCGGCGTGCTCCGCTCGATGGGACAGATGCCCTTCAACCCGCCCAACGTCCGGGGCTGGGTCGGCGGGCGCAGTTGGATTAACTCCGCCACACTCGCCGCCCGTCGCCAACTCGTGCAAACCCTCCTGCATCCGCTCAACCGCGATGCCCTCAACGGCGACGAGCTGCACGAACTCGACGTCGCGGCGAAAAACAACCTCGCCAACTTCACGCTCGACGACGCGCGCCTCGCCGTCTGGCAAGACCTGCCGACAGACCAGCTGACCGCCTCTCTCTTCGCCATTTGTCTGCCGGGCCAGCGTGGTAGTGAGCTGGAAGGAAAAATCGGCGCCTTTCTCGACCGCAGCTCCGGAAAGAGACTTCCCGCCATCCGCATCGCTCTCACCGCCCTGCTCGAATCGCCGGACTACCAGCTTTGCTAACCATGAGAAATCCCGCGCCTTTTCTGCCCGCCACTCGCCGTGACTTTCTAAAATTCGGCACCAAGGGGATCGGCTTGCTCGCGTTTACTCGCTTCGCTCCGGGCTTCGTCGTCGAGTCCGCCTATGCGCAGGCGCCGGCCGCCGAAAAAGACCGCACGATCCTCGTCCTCGTCCAACTCGCCGGCGGCAACGACGGCCTCAACACGGTCGTGCCTTACGCCGATTCACATTACCACCGCCTGCGGCCAACGCTTGCGCTCAGTAAAGAGCAACTCTTGCCGCTCACCAACTCCCTCGCTCTGCACCACGCCTGCGCGCCGCTCCAGGAATTGCTCAAGAACGGCAAACTCGGCATCGTGCAAAATGTCGGCTACCCGAATCCGAATCGCAGCCATTTCCGATCGACGGAAATCTGGGAGACGGCGAGTGAGAGCAATGAGTCCCTGCCCACCGGCTGGCTCGGTCGCTACTTCGACAACGCGTGCGCCGGCACTCCGGTGTCCGGCGATCCGTGCGGGGTCAATATCAGCCACGAGGTGCCGCAGTCATTCCTCAGCGCACACGACCACCCCACGTTTAGTTTCACCCCCAATCAGCGCGGGCGCGGGCGCTCCAACGAAAACCTCCAGTTGCTCGAATCCGTCCTGCAGTCACCCAAGTCCGGTGACGAGCACGACAACGCGAGTTACCTCCGCCACACCATGATGGACGCGCTCGTCACCGAGAAGCGCTTCCAGAAAATCCTGAGTGCCTACACGACTCGCGCCAGCTACCCGGCTTCACCCTTTGGCAATTCACTGCGCAACGTCGCCGCGCTCATCGCCGCCGGCACCGCTACGCGGGTCTACTACGTTTCGCTCACTGGTTTTGACACCCACAGCAATCAGGCCAACCAGCACGCCAACCTGCTTAAGCAACTCTCCGAGGGACTCGCTGCGTTTCAAAGCGATCTGGAGAGCAAACAGCTCGACAGCCAGGTGCTGACGATGACGTTTTCCGAGTTCGGCCGCCGCCCGAGCGAGAACGAAAGCAAAGGCACCGACCCCGGCACCGCCGCCCCGCTCTTTGTAATGGGCTCGCGCGTGAAGCCCGGGCTCCACGGCACGGCCGCGAGCCTCGCGGTCAGCCACAACGAGGACCTCAAATACTCCACGGATTTCCGGCGCGTCTACGCCACTGCGCTCGATCGGTGGCTCGGCTGCAAATCCGCCGCCATCCTCGGCCACGACTATCAGCCGCTTGGTTTTTTGTGAGCGGGAAGTGATTCAAGAGAATCGAGAAACCGTTTGCCCGATTTTCGGCACGCGACGCCGAATCGGTCTTGTCAGTCGTCAATTCTGCGGCACCGTCTCGAAGGAATTGTCCCGTATGACCGCTTCGTCCGTCCTGCCGTCCCACACCATTGCTCGCCGCGCCTTCCCGCTCGTCAGTGCCGGACTGATTTCCCTGCTGCCCGTCGCCGCCGTCCGGGCCGATTCGGAGCCGTTTGAGCTGCCCAAATTTTTCGCCACCGCCACCCAGCTTCCCACCCTGATCGCCGTCGTGCCGGGCATGGTGTCGGTGGTGTCGGGCCAGGATCTGGCCAACCGCGGTGCCCGCGACCTGCGCAGCGCCCTCGCGCTTGTCGGCGGCGTGGACATCGCGCCGGGTGGAGACGCCGGTCCCGCGGGCTCGGCCCCGGGCCTGTGGGGTCTGCGCGAAGCCGACGCGTTTCTCCTCGTCGTCGACGGCGTGCCCTCCGGCGGTGCGTTCAACCCCGCCCTCGCCAGCCTCGACCTCACCAACATCGACCGCATCGAGGTGCTGCGCGGCGCCGCCCCCGTGATGTATGGCGCCACAAGCTTCGTCGGTGTCATCCACGTCATCCACGCTGCGGCGGGAAAATCGTCCGAATCCTTCACGCTCTCCGGCGGCACGCCCGGCACCGCTTCCGCCGCGTGGGATCTCAATCTTCCCGCGTGGGGCAAAGTCGCCCAGTCGCTGAGCGTCAACGGCGAGCGGCGCTCGTATTCGCAAGACGACGCCAGTCTCCAGCGCCTCCATGCGCTCTACCGCGCCGCCGCCTCGCTGCCCATCGGCCGCGTGCGCTTCGATCTTGAGCTCACCGCGCTGCACCAGTCGCCCTACAGCCCGCATCCGCGCGAGGGCAGTGCGCTCACGACACGTTTCCCGCTCGACGCCAACGTCAATCCCCGCGACGCGCGCCAGGACCTCAACCGCGGTCAGTTCAACGCCGGACTCGAACACAACACCTCCTTCGGCCAGTGGACGACCACCGTCTCGCTCGCGCGCACTACGCAGCAGAACACACGCGGTTACCTGCGCCCCGACTTCGCTGTCGACGGCGTGACGATCAACGCCGACGGCTTCCGCCAGAAAGTCGGCACGACCGATGTTTATGTGAACTCGTTCCTCTCGTGGGCCATCGACCCGACGCTCCAGGCCGCGCTCGGTGCCGATCTTCTCTCCGGCCACGGCCGGCAGACGAGCCAGAATTTCGAATACGCGGTTTTCCCCAACAGCAGCCACCGCCCCGACTCGCACTCGATCCACACAGACGAGTTCACCTCGCTGGAGGACACCCGCAACTTCAGCGGCCTCTACTCTGAGCTGCAATGGACGCCGAGCGACCGCTCGCATCTCGTCGCCGGCCTCCGTCTCAACCACACCACCGAAAGCCGCACCGGCAGCGTGCGCGACGACACTGGCGCGCTCATCGACGGCGGCAATGACCACCTCACCAAGACGCGCCTCGCCGGCTCAGTAGGCGGCACCTTCACACTGTGGAAAGACGGCACCGACTATGTGAACGCCTTCTCCGATTACCGCGACACCTACAAACCCGCCGCGATCGACTTCGGCCCCGAGGCCGAGGGCGAGATCCTCAAACCCGAGACGGCGCAGAGTTGGCAACTCGGTTTCCGCGGCTCCGCCAACGAAGGCCGCCTCACGTGGGAAGCCAGCTACTTCAACATGCGTTTCGAGAATCTCGTCATCCGTGAAAACATCGGCGGCCTGCCCGCTCTCGCCAACGCCGGCAAGGAGCGCTTTAAGGGCTACGAGTTCGAGACGAGCTACGCGCTCTCCGGCGATCTCCGCGTGAGCGTCTCCTACGCGTGGCACGACGCGCGCTTCACCGACTACGCGCGCCTGCGCCCCGACAATTCCATCCAGCAGCTCGCCGGCAAACGCCTCGAACTCTCGCCGCAGACTCTCGCCGCACTCGGCCTCGTTTACTCGCCCACGCTCGGCCCCATCGCGTCCCTCACCTGGACCCACCTCGGCAGCCAGTTTCTCAACAAGGGCAACTCGTCCGTGTTACCCGCGTATGCGACTCTCGCCGCCGGTGTCGGTTACCGCACGAAGTCGTGGACCGGGCGCCTCGACGGCACGAACCTCACAGACCGCCGCGATCCCGCGGCCGAGAGCGAGATCGGCGACGCCCAATTTTACCGCCTCCCCGGCCGCACGATCCTGCTTTCGGTGACAAGGCCGCTCTGAGCGTAGCGCGGGGCTTCAGCCCGCGAGATGGTCGTATAATAGTGCAGTTCTGCTGGC
>JANXWT010000055.1 GCA_025351035.1 Opitutia bacterium
GCCAGCAGAACGCCCCTACCCGCCACTCGCTACTTCTTCCTCCTCTCCCCCCGCCAGAGCCAGGATTTCCGGCATCCGGGCGATAGCCGCCTGGTAGCCGACCTCTTCGACCTCCTTCACGTGCTTCTTGTCGAACATCCCGAAGCCGTCCACGCCGTCAGGCTGAATCAGCAGATCGCACAGCGGAAACTTCGCGCGCGCCTGCAAAAACATGCCGATGTCCATCGCCCGCTCGAGCACCGAGAGCGAATTGCTCAGGTCCTCGATCTTCACGTCGCGCAGCGGACTGACGTGCACGCCGATGATGCGCGCGCACTTGTCCGTCAGCAGGTCGGCGGGAAAATTGTCGGCCACGCCGCCGTCGCAATACCAGTGCCCGTTGATTTCCGTCGGTGAGTAGACCATCGGCACCGCCGCTGACGCGAGCACCGGCCGGATCAGCTCGCCCGAGTCGAAGATCACCGGCTGCCCGCTGAGCACATCCGTGGCCACGACCTGCAGTTTTCGCGGCAGCGACTCAAACGAGTTCTTCGGCAAAAATTCCCCGAGCAACGGAATCAGCTTGTTGGTGTCCATGAACCCGGGCTTCGAAAACGTGAAGTTCGCGAAGCTGAGCGGATTGACCGTCTGGAAAAACCGCAGCATCTCCGCCGGCGAGTTTCCGGCGGCATACAGCGCACCGACGATGGCGCCCGCGCTGACTCCCGCCACGCAGTCCGGCTGCACGCCGTGCTTCAGCAACGCCCGGAGCACGCCGATGTGCGCCACGCCCCGCACGCCCCCGCCCGAGAGCACGATCCCCAGCGCGCAAGGCTTCTCCGTCTCCGGCGCAACCGTTGCATCCATTGACTCAATCTTCGCCATTGGAGTGTTAAGGTAGTTCAGCACGCCATATCCCGCTCCCGGCCGATTGCGGAGTGTGCCGCATGGATTGCCCGTCCCCGGCGCACCACCGGCGCTCCGGTGCACCCCTTGAGGGCGTGTTGCCCAAAGGGCCGGTCAACTGAGGTGAGACGTGGGCCGGCGGAGTGCGGTAGCACGGAGATGGTCAATCCGCAGGGTTGGCCCCGAAGGGGTGAACGAGCGGGTGCCCTTCGGGCGGCGCATTGAACAAACGCTGCCCAGTGACGATTCCTCAAACAATGACCACGCGGTTGGCATGTGCATTCGCCGAGTTATGGTTGGCACGTGGGTTTATCTGCCGTGGCGGGCGCTGGCCGCGCGCAGAACTTCTCGGACCGCGCACGCCCAGTTGTCTTGATTCGCCTCGAAGTCGGAGCAAGGGACCGGACGGCCCTTCTCCGATTACTCCAGCCCCAGTATCTTTCGCCCGGTGTCGGAGATCATCTGCGGAGTCCACTGCGGGTCCCAGACGATGTGGACTTTCGCGGACTCGACCGTCGGCAACGCGGCGATCTTCGAGCGCGCGTCCTCGGCGATAACGGGGCCCATGCCGCACCCGGGCGCGGTGAGCGTCATCTTCACTTCGACCGTGTGCGTGCCGGCGGCGATCCGCTCAATCGCCACGTCGTAGACGAGGCCGAGATCGACAATGTTGACCGGAATCTCCGGATCGAAGCAGCCTTTCATGGCTTCCCAAACTGCCGCTTCGGAGAATTCACCTGCCGCGACGTCGGCCGCGAGCTCTTTTGGCTGGTAGCCCGCAATGGCACCGGTGTGCTCGCGCGCGACGCGAAAGAGTCCGCCCTCGGTGCGCACGGTGACATTGCCACCGAGTGACTGGGTGATGAAGACTTGGCTGCCCGCCCTAAGCGTTACCTTGTCGCCCGCCGGGATCACGGTCGCGGGGCAGTCCTGGGCCAAAGTGTGTTCCTGATTCATCGTCACCCAGCATGGACAACGCGCCACGCGGTGCAAGTCATGCGTGGCGTTCCTATTTCAACCGCAGCTCGAACGGCAGGCGCGCGTAGAGCCCGCGGGGATCGTTGAAACGGTCGAGCGCTTGGATTTCGCCGATGGTCTCGTGGACGAAAATCCCGAGCGGGCCGCTGGCGCCCTGCTCATGGCGCCGACCCTCGAAGGCTTCGGCCAGGGTCTCGGCAAATTGCTTCTTGCGAGGATACTCCGTCACGCGGAAATTGCCGCCGAGATTCGCCTTCTCCGCCGCATACTTGATGGCGGCGTCAAGTCCGCCGATTTCGTCCACGAGTCCCAGTTTCTTGGCCTCGGTGCCGGACCACACGCGGCCCTGCGCGATTTCCTGCACGGCGGCGCGGTCAAGTTTGCGCGACTCGGCGACCTTGCCGATGAACTGGTCATAGACCCAGTCGACACTCTGCTGGATGATGGCGAGCTCCGCCTCGGTCTTCGGCCGCGTGATGGTGCCGAGGTCGGCAAATTTGCCCGTCTTCACCGTGTCGAAGGTCAGTCCGAGCTTGTCGTTGGCGAATCCCTGCACGTTGAAGAGCAATCCGAAGACGCCAATGGAACCCGTGATGGTCGTCGGCTCGGCGAAAATGCGGTCGGAATACGTCGCGATCCAATAGCCGCCCGACGCGGCGACGGTGCCCATCGACACCACAACGGGCTTTTCCTTCTGTGCCAGCCGCACCTCGCGCTGAATCGCCTCGGAAGCGGAGACACTGCCGCCGGGACTGTTCACGCGGAGCACGATGGCCTTCACGCTATCGTCCTGACGGAGTCCACGCAAGTCGCGCGCGACCTTGTCGCCCCAGACGATGCCTTGATCGTTGCCAGATCCGTCAACGATCTCGCCTTCGGCGTAGACGATGGCGATTTTGCGGCCGCTGGCACCGAGCTCGATCTTGCCGGATCCCCCACGCTTGGCGGTGAGATTGTCGCCCGAAACGAGTTTGGCATAGTCTTTGACGGCGATCTGCTTGAACTTTTCCTTCGCGCCCGTGCGCCC
>JANXWT010000088.1 GCA_025351035.1 Opitutia bacterium
AAAAGAAAACCCTGACTCTACCTTTTTACAGCGCCGTCCGCTAACCATCGGTTGCCTAATGCGCATCGATTACTGCGCACATCTTGTCTTCGCGCCAACGCCCACAACTTTGGCGGGTCGGGTTCCAATTTTATGCGGCCCAGCGCAGGCGGAAACGATTCGCTCGATTTCGGCGCCACACTCCATGAACGCCCAACCTGTGGAAACGTCATGAATTGCCGCTGGGCAATTCGGTCTCTCCATCTCACGCTGAATCAAAACCACATCTGATTCGTTCCCTTGGTCCCAAAGACCTATTGGTCGGCGCAAAGCTGCTGTGCTACAGTCACAACTCCGCTTTATTACTATCACCAACCCTCCTCAGCGCCGGGCCGAGCGTTATTATTCCACGAAGCTATTGATGGAAATCCCGGCGCAAGCGTCTTAAAGATATCTCCAATTGAAATAACCCCCCTTCGATCTACTCTCACCCCCAGCCATGAATCGTCGCCTCCTGCTGCCCGCCCTTCTCGCCCTGCTGGCCTTGCCCATCATCGCCTTCGCCAAGCCCGTCAAGAAAGGCGCCGTCGAAGCCGAACTCGTCTCCGAAGTCGCCTCAATCCAACCGGGCCAGCCCTTCACGGTCGCGCTGCGGATGAACCACGACGACCACTGGCACAGCTACTGGATCGCGCCGGGCACCGGCTACGCCAGCTCCCTCGCGTGGACGCTTCCCCCGGGCTTCCAGGCCGGCGACATCCAGTGGCCGACACCGCACACCGTGCGCGACACCTCCGGCAAGATCACCGGCAACGGTTACGAGCACGAAAATTTCCTGCTCGTCGAAATCACTCCGCCGATCGATCTCGCCGCGGGTTCGAGCGTGACGCTCAAGGCCACCGCCGAGTGGCTCATGTGCAAAGATGTCTGCATGCCCGGCGACGCCGAGCTCGAGCTGACCTTGCCCGTGAAAGCCGAGGTGCCCGCGCCAGACGCGAAGTGGGCCAAGAATTTCACCCACACCAAGCTCGCTTTGCCCGTCGCCGTGCCGAGCTGGCCCGCCACGATCGCGCGCGCCGACAAGCAACTCACGCTGCGCATCACGCCCGGCGCCGCCCATGCGACGCTGCCCGCTGACCTGCGCTTCTTCGCCGAAGACGGCTACATCGACTACGCGATGCCGCAGACCATCCGTGTCGAGAACGGCCAATGGGTGCTCGAGATGACCATCGCCGAAGCCGCCGAGAAAACCGCCACGCGCCTCACCGGCGTGCTCGCCTCTGGCAACCGCGGCTGGCGCATCGACGTGCCCTTGCCCGCGACGGCGGCCGCCAATGTCGCTCCTGCCGCGAGCGCCCCACCTCCGGCCACTACCTCGCTCATCGCCACCCTCGCCCTCGCCTTCGTCGGCGGCCTCATCCTCAACCTCATGCCGTGCGTCTTCCCCGTGCTCGGCATCAAGATCCTCGGCTTCGTCAACCAATCGGGCCACGACAAGAAAAAGGTCGCGCTGCACGGGCTCACCTTCGCGCTCGGCGTGCTAGTTTCGTTCTGGGCGCTCGCGGGTGCGCTGCTCGCGCTGCGTTCCGGCGGCGCGCAACTCGGCTGGGGTTTCCAACTGCAGTCGCCGCAATTCGTGTTCGGCATGGCGGTGTTTCTTCTGATTTTCGCGCTCAACTTGAGCGGCCTGTTCGAGGTCGGTCTCTCCGCCACCGGCGTCGGCGGCAGTCTCCAGATGAAAGATGGCTTCACCGGCTCGTTCTTCACCGGCGCGCTCGCCACGCTGGTCGCCACGCCATGCAGTGCGCCTTTTCTCGCGCCCGCGCTCGGCGCTGCGCTCGCGCTGCCCGCGTTCGAATCGCTCCTCGTGTTCACCGCCATCGCGATCGGCCTCGCTCTGCCTTACCTCCTCCTCTCGCTTTTTCCGAGCGCCATCAAATTTCTCCCCCGGCCCGGCGCGTGGATGGAAACTTTCAAGCAATTCATGTCCTTTCCGCTTTACGCAACCGTCGGCTGGCTGCTCTGGGTGCTCGCCGGCCAGACGAAGGACGACGACAACGCGCTGCTCCTGATTTCGTTCGGCTTCGTGCTCGTCGCGATGGCCGCGTGGGCCTACGGTCGCTTTGGCCAAGCACACGGCAAACCCGGCAAACAACTTTTCGGCCGCGTATTCGCCACGGCGCTGCTTGTTGCCGGCCTCTACACCGGCTGGCCCCAGGTCGCGCAAGCCGCGCCCACCGACGGCAGCTACCAAGTCGTCTGGGGAAAATGGAGTCCCGAGGCCATCGCCGCCGCGCAGAAAGACGGCAAGATTGTCTATGTC
>JANXWT010000094.1 GCA_025351035.1 Opitutia bacterium
CTCCTCTGCCCCTGTAGCGTATTAGAACCTTACCTTGAGGTCACGAACTCAGAAACGGCGGGCCTCACGACGCAAATCTCCCCAAGGTCGAGCCGAAGATCGAAGCCCTGCCCGCCATTGGCGTTACTGCGCCCGAGCAAATAAGTATTGTGTCCCTCGTTGTTTAGTTTGATCCAAAAATCGATGGTGAAGGACGCACTCCCGAAGTTGAACAAGCTTGCGTTGTTGACCCTCAGATCACCGCCGCTGCCGTCGAAATACACGCTTTGCCCCGACACCGCCGCGGTCGAGCTGACCTGAACATTGCCGGAAGCGGTCCATGCGTTGCCGATGGCGTCAGTAAAGGTGGTCGAGCCGTTCGCCCCGTCGAAATGCAGCAGGCTGACGGTCTCGGCGTGGGCAAAGCCGCCCGCCAAAAAAGCCACCATGAACGGGAGAAAAATCTTTTTCATTCCGAGGGACATGGACGGGCGAGTTTTTCAATCTCCGTTTTGATCGTATTATGCCATGAAAAGACAATCGCCTCACTCGACGGAGTGAGTGCTGATCAATGCTAGCGGAATCCCCGGTGCGGTGCTGCGCAGTTATTGCCAGTTCATTCCTTGCAGTGGTCCGCAGCAATTGTCCGCCCAAGTGCCTTCGTGATGGCGCGGCCCGAGGCGCAGTGGTCAGCAACCGGACTAAACTATGCGCCAGTCGTCGTCAGGGCCGGCTTCCGAATTCCACTGAAGTGGCAGATGGCGTCCCCGGCGGGATTCGAACCCACAACCGCCTGCTTAGAAGGCAGGTGCTCTATCCAGTTGAGCTACGAGGACGAATGGCTCGCCCAGCTAACTGAAGGCACTTTGCCGCGATTGCAGCATTTTTTCGAGGGCGCTGGCTTACAAATGTTTTTTGCTAAACGCCCGACCAGAGGGGGATTTGAGGTATTTTTCGAAGGACGCGGCTTTCTCCCGACTTCGGAAGGCGATGGCTGTCTTGATCCGCCATGGCCTTAATTTGGCCGTGTGTGGCACTCCTCCTTCATTGTGTTTTGCCAGCCGGGCAACAAGATCATCGGTTAAGCCGACATAGTAACCGTGCACTGGAGCCAAGGACTCCAAAATGTATGCATAGGCGAAACCTTTCATGTGCTGCGACTCGTCTGGGTTGTTTTCCCGCCCGCCTCTGCCCTGCGGGCTCCGGCGCGGCAGCCTTCGCTGGCTTGCCGAGCCGTAGCTCGCATAGCGAGCGAAGGCTGGTGGAGCAGATGGGGATCAAACCCACGACCTCGTCGTTGCGAACGACGCGCTCTATCAACTGAGCTACTGCCCCGGATGGAAGGGAAGCTTGTGAATGACGCTTTCGCGGGAGTAAAACAAAAATTCGTGGCATGTTTCCCGCTCAGAGAGCGCGGTTTAACCCAAGCGGCACAATAGGGCAAAGTTTGCTGTTGCACCAACGGGACGCCCGGAAAATACAGACCTTCGCAACTTTAACTGACGCATTCACCAAACATGAAAAAGACCACGAAGAAAACCACCCCGGCGGCTGCCAAGAGCGCCCCGGCCCATAAAACCGTCGCGCCCGCGCCCGCTAGGAAAGCGGCTCCCGCCAAAAAGAAGGCGGTCGCCAGCCCGTCTCCCGCGACCTTTGTCACTGCCAAAGTGAATATTGGATTTGGCAATCATCTCTATGTCCGCGGCGAGGGCCCGGGCCTGAACTGGGACCACGGCATCGCCATGGATTGCACCGGCGCCGATCTTTGGACCACCACAGTCAAGGGTGCCACGATCCCGGTCACGTTCAAGGTTCTCGTCAACGACGTCACTTGGTGCACGGGCAACGATTTCACTGCCGAGCCCGGCCAGAGCGTGACAGTTATCCCGGTGTTCTGACACGCCGCGCCGCCGCTGCGAAGTTGATCCAACCACCGAATTCTTCTCTGCCGGGTCCGGCCGTTTTCCAAACGGCACCGATCACGGGCGGTTGGCGTTGGGCCGGAGCTTTGGGCTTGATGATCGTGATCGCGTCCTCCTGCAGCCACGTCGCGAGTCCGGATATCGTCTACATCGACAAGGTCGCGCACTTGTTGGTTTACGGACTGTTGGCAACGCTCGTGGCCCGCAATCTGCCGGCCGAGCGGCGTGTGTGGCTGGCCATCCTCGCCGTCTCGTTTTTCGGAGTGACCGACGAGTGGCACCAGAGCTTCACGCCCGGGCGCAGCGCTGAGGTGGCGGATTGGGCCGCCGACACGGTCGGGGCGGTGATTGCCGCCGTGCTCTACGCCCGGTGGGCGTGGTATCGGCAATTGCTGGAACGCCCGCTTCACCGGCGTCCCAAAGTGGCGGATTGAAAAGCGGCGGCAGTTCATCCCAAATGTCGGCTCCCATGACTCCCGCTGCCGCCAACAAACGGATCGCCGCCCTGCGGGAGCAGATCACGCATCACGACGAACTCTACTATCGCCGCGCGCAGCCGGAGATTTCCGACTACGATTACGATCTTCTGAAGCGCGAACTGGCCGACCTTGAGGCGAAATTTCCGCAATTCGCCTCGGCCACGACGCCGACGGAGCGCGTGGGTGACGACCGGCTCGAAGGTTTCGTCACTTACCGCCACCGCCAGCGGATGCAGAGTCTCGACAACACCTATTCGGAGGCGGAGCTGCGCGCGTTTCACCAGCGGCTCGTCAAAACTTTCGGGCGCGAGGATCTCACTTACGTCGTCGAGCCGAAGATCGACGGTCTCGCGGTCAGCGTGACCTACGAGCGCGGCAAGCTCGTGCGGGCCGTCACGCGCGGCAACGGCGAGGAGGGCGACGACATCACCGCCAACGCGCGCACCATCCACTCGCTGCCGGCCGAGCTGAAGGCTTCGAAGAAATTTTCCGTGCCGGACGTGATCGAGATTCGCGGCGAGATTTTCCTGACCTCCTCTGAATTCCAGCGCATCAACCAGGAGCGCGAGGA
>JANXWT010000095.1 GCA_025351035.1 Opitutia bacterium
GCTATCAGCCTACTTTGTCGAATGAAATGGGCCTCCTCCAAGAGCGCATCACGTCGACGAACAAAGGTTCGATCACGTCCGTGCAGGCCGTCTACGTGCCCGCCGACGACTTGACCGACCCGGCGCCCGCCAACACCTTCGCGCACCTTGACTCCACAATCGTGCTTGAGCGCTCGATCGCCGAACTCGGCATTTATCCCGCAGTCGATCCGCTGGCGTCCGTCTCGAAGGCGCTTGAAGTATCCATCGTCGGCGAGGAGCACTACCGCGTCGCCCGCGAACTCCAGCGCGTCCTCCAACGCTACAAGGATCTGCAGGACATCATCGCCATTCTCGGCCTCGATGAACTCTCCCCCGAGGATAAGACTGCCGTTTATCGCGCGCGCAAGATTCAGCGCTTCCTCTCGCAGCCCTTCGCCGTCGCCGAAGTGTTCACCGGTTCGCCCGGCAAATACGTCCCGGTCAAGGATACCGTCCGCGGTTTCAAGATGATCCTCGACGGCGAACTCGATCACATCGCTGAAGGCGACTTCTACATGAAGGGCGGCATCGACGAGGTCATCGCCGCCGCGGCCAAAAAATAAATACCATGTCTCTCTCCCTCGAAATTGTCACGCCCGAGGCGAAAGTGTATTCCGACACCATCGACTCCGTCGTTATTCCGACGGTTGAGGGAGAGATCGGCGTCTTGCCCGGCCATATTCCGCTGCTCACCCAGATCGAACACGGCGAACTCCGCGTCACCAAGGGCAATACCATCCAGTGGCTCGCCATTGGCGGCGGCTTTGCCCAGATCGATGGCGACCGCGTCCGCGTTCTTGCCGAGCAGGCCATCACCGAGGAAAAGATCGACGAGACCGCCGTCGAAGCCGCGATGAAGCGCGCTGTGCAACAACTTCACGAGGCGAAGGACATGGACCCGCAGCAATACGAGCACCTGCAGAGTCTCGTTCGCTACTCCGGTGTCCAGTTGGCCGTAAAACGCCGTCGGCGCTAACCGCCTTTTGCACAGCCGATAGCAACCCCGAGAAATTAATGGCTGGGCTTTCGTAAAATTCCCCTGATACTCGGTCTCAGTCCCGTGACCACGCCGCTTAACCTGCTCTCGCCTCTTTGCCAGCTCCCGCCCGGAGCCACGGGCCGCATCTGCGAATTGCGCGGTGGTGGCGATTTCTGTCAGCGCGTCCGCGAGATGGGCTTCGGTGAAGCCGCGCTCGTCACAAAAATTTCCGGCACCGGCACCAGCCTTTGCCAAGTGAAAGGCACCCGCATCGCCCTCAACCATAGCGCGGCTATGTGCATTCTCGTCGAGCGACTGCCTGCCCTGAGCCCCGTCGCCGATACCGCCGTTGCCGGTTAATCGTCCCGTAATGCGCTCCGCGCTGCCCACCGGCGACCGTTATCAGCGCGCCTCCCCGCCGTGAATCTGCCTCCGCACATCACGTCGTCCGGCCTCAAGCGCGTCACCGCCCATCGCACGCCAGTCTACGCGATGGTCGGCAATCCCAATTGCGGCAAGACCACGCTCTTCAACGCGCTCACCGGCCTCCGCCAGAAAGTCGGCAATTATCCCGGCGTCACCATCGAAAAGAAAATCGGCGAGGTCTACTCACAGCACGGCAAGCCGATCAAAGTCATCGATCTCCCCGGCGCCTACTCGCTTGCCGCCCGCTCGCCCGACGAAGCGGTTCTCCGCGACGTGCTCCTCGGCCGCCGCGAAGACACCCCGCAGCCCGACCGTATCATCTGCGTGGTCGATGCCGCCAACCTTGAACGCAACCTCTACCTCGTTCACCAGATTCTCGATCTCGGCCGGCCGGTCATCATCGCCTTGAACATGCTTGATCTCGCCGCGCGCGCCGGCCTCAAAGTCAACGCTGCGCGCCTTGAAAAAGAACTGGGCGTGCCCGTCATCTCCTGCGAAGCCGTGCATGGCAAAGGCCTCCTCGAACTGCGCCTCGCCATGAGCCGAGCCGAACTCCCGCTCGCCAAACACAGCTGGGATGTGCCGGCGCCCATCGCGCGTGCCGTCACCGAGCTGCAAGCCACGCTCGTCGACGCCGACGGCCGCCCGCCGCTCATCGCCCGCGCCGAGGCGCTGCTCCTGCTCACGGACTTTGACTCGGTGCGTGTCGCCGGCTCGCGCCCACTTAGCACTCGCACCACCGAAGTTCTCGCCAGTTGGCGCCAGCGGCTGACAGGGGAGGGGACCGACTGGTCCGCCACGCTCATCCGCAGCCGCTACGACGCCATCAATCGCATCTGCGCCGGCGTCCTGCGCCGCACCCGCGGGGTCGGCCCGTCACTCTCCGACCGCATCGACGCCGTCGTCGTTCACTCGCTCTGGGGCTGGCTGCTTTTTGCCGTGATCATGGCGGCGCTGTTCTTCTCCATCTTCACGCTCGCGGAATATCCGATGAACTGGATCGACGCCCACGTCGCCGCGCTCTCCGGTTGGGTAAAAAGTTCGATGGCGCCCGGCAATCTGCGCGACCTGCTCACCGACGGCGTGCTCGCCGGTGTCGGCGGCAT
>JANXWT010000103.1 GCA_025351035.1 Opitutia bacterium
CAAAGCCGCCGCCAACTCCAATGACTGGTGGGCCCTCGCTCCCGAAGTGATGCTGGGCTGTGCGGCGCTGGCGCTGCTGGTGCTCGAACTCGCGTTGCCGCGCGCCGAACACCACAAGATCCCACATTTCGCCATCGCGGCGCAGTTCATCGTGCTGGTCGGGGTCGTCATCAATTTCGACACGAACTGGCTCGGCGAATCCACCTTCGGCGGACTCATCCGGTTCAATTTTCCCGGGCAGGTCGCGCGCGTGTTCTTCCTGCTGTCGTCGTTGCTCGTGTCCTTCCTCGCCACCGTCTGCCTGCCGCGCACGCGGATGCCGCGCGTGGAGTTCTACCATATCGTGATGATCGTCACGGCGGCCATGATGCTGTTGGCGCAGAGCGATCATTTCGTGATGTTCTTCGTCGCGCTGGAGACGGTGACCGTCGGCCTCTACATTCTCGTCAGTTATTTCCGCGATAATCCGCTCACGCTTGAGGCCGGCCTGAAATACCTCGTGATGGGCGCGCTCAGCTCGTCGATCATGCTTTTTGGCATCGTGCTGCTCTACGGCGCGGTCGGTCGCGTCGAGGGCGCGAACGGCTCCATCCACACGGGCTTTGAGTTCGGCGCGGTGGCGGCATTCTTGCAGGCCAACCCGCATAACTTCTTCGCCCTTGCCGGCGCGCTGCTCGTGCTGAGTGGCGTGGCGTTCAAGATCGGTGCGTTTCCCTTCCAAATCTGGGTGCCCGATGTCTATCAGGGCGCGCCGACGCCCGTGACCGCCTTCCTCGCCGTGTCGTCGAAGGCCGCCGGTTTTGCCGTGCTGCTGCTGCTCGTGCGCAATGTCTTCACGCCGCTCCAGAGCGTGCTCGTGCCGGTGCTGTCGGTGATGGCCGGCGCGACGATCCTCTTCGGCAATCTTTCCGCGCTGACCCAGCGCAACGCCAAGCGCCTGATGGGCCTCTCCGGCATCTCGCACGCCGGCTACCTGCTGCTCGGCGTCATCGCCTCGTTCACGGTCTCGTGGGCGCCCGGCGCGGTGTGGTTCTACCTCTTCGTCTACCTGCTCGCGTCGATGGCGGTGTTCGGCGTCATGGCCTACTGCACCGGCGAGAACGACGCCGACCATGAGCTCGACACTTACGACCGCCTCTCGCGCGACCGGCCTTTCCTCGCCGCCGTCCTCGCCATCGGGCTTGGCAGTCTCGCGGGCATCCCGCCGCTCGCCGGCTTCCTCGGCAAACTGATTCTCTTTATCGCCGCGTTCCAAGCGCACCTCTACCCGCTGCTCGCCGTCGCCATCGTCGGCGTAGTGCTGTCGATCTACTACTACTTCGGCTGGATCAAGGCGGCTTTCTTCGAGTCGTGGCGCCCCGCCTCCGCCGTAGAGACACCGTCCACGGCCCCGCGCACGACGCCGTCGCTCGCCGGCACGCTCACCCTCGCGCTGCTCGCCGTCGCCACCGTCGTCCTCGGCTTCTTCCCCGGCCCGCTGACGAGCTGGCTGATCGGGAAATAATCGCCCCGGCGCGTTTATTTTCTTCGCCCCGGCGGGCGAAAGTGTTTCGTCTCCGGCACGCCCATGAAGGTTACCGGACTCGCCATTGTGCCGCCGCCCGCGGCCACCGACCTCCCCAAGGTCACGCCCGAATTGCTCGCCTCCGTCCTCGCGCGCTACTCGCGCAGCAACGACGGCCTCGCCAACATTCTCGGGAAGGTGGACATCAACCACCCCGACGAGTCCATCGACCGCATCCTGAAGTTTGTCGACTACGGTCACGCCTCCATCGGCGGCCTGACGGGCGGGCTGGCCGTCGCGCTGGACGACGTGTCGATGTGGTTGGCCTATAAAATTTTTGAGATCGCGCAGATGGCCGACGGCCAGGAATCCAGCACGCGCTACATCACGATGGAGGCGACGAACCTCCCGACACCCGAGGAACTCGGCGTGCCGGCTGATCTCGCGGCACGCTGGTCCGCGGTGATGGCGAAGTCCTTCGCAGCCTATCACGCCGAATACACCCGCCTCGACGCGCTCGGTCACGCCGAGCCGGAGCGCATCCGCCTGCCGAAGGACGCCAAGCCGGCCGTCGTGAACCGCATCCGGAAAAACTTCGCCCTCGATCGCGCGCGCTACTTCATCCCGCTCGCGACGCGCACGAACCTCGGCCTTGTGCAGAGTTCGCGCATGTGGGCCGCGACGGTGAAGCACCTCGATTCGCTCCCGCAGCCCGAGGCCCGCGCCGCCGCTGCCGTCATTCGCGAGGTGCTGCTGAAAACTTCGCCGCGGCTCATGCGGCACAGCTCGGCCGACAATTCGTTTCAGGAACAGGCGCGGCAGGAACTCGCGTCGAGCCTGCAACTCGGGCTTGCGCGGCTCTCGACGCAACCGCTGCCTGACGAGGTGTGGGTGAAAGTCGACCGCGACACGCCGCCGTGGCTCTGCGAAGACCAGCCCGTCGCCGAGGCGCTGCGCCACCGCGCGAACCGCTACGGTTATCAGGGCAAGGCGACGCGCCGGATGCGCGTGAGTTTTGCCTGGAACAACATGGCGATCGCCGAGCTGCGCGATCTCAACCGCCACCGCACCGGCCATCGCTACACGCCACTCATCCAGGCCGGATTTTATCTGCCGCCGGAGGTGCCCGCCGCGCCGCATCAGGCGCTGCTGTCGGAGCAGGCGGAGCTCACACGCGAGCTGATGCAACGCGGCTCCGGCGCCTACGTTTACTCGCTGCTCCTCGGCGCGCAGACGCCGTTCGAGCACAGCACCCAGGCGGACAAGTTCATCTACGAAGCCGAGCTGCGCACCGGGATGGGCGCGCACTTCCGCTACGCCGAGCACCTGAGCGCCGCGCTGCGGGAATATTTCAAACAGGTGCCCGAGGCGAAAGATTGGATCGTCGAAGGCACGGCCGAGCCGGAGTGACTGGTGCCAATTGCCGGCCGTCGTTCAGCGATCGCAGAAGGGGAGTTTTCCCAAGAGGCGCATCGGTGCGGGGCTTGCGTTTTGGTTCGCCATTCCTAGATCTAGATCAAGGTGGCCCGCAGCAAATTTCCGGCACCAGAATGCTCTGTATCGACCGATGACCGTCCCTCCTGCCCTCCAAGACCTCCTCCTCCGCGAAGCGCATCTGCGGTTGAGCCGCGAGGCCATCCAGCCGGCCTTGACGCGCGTGGAGGCTGAGTATCTGGTGCTTGAGGCAAACAAGCCCTCGCTTCTGGCGTCCAAGCACAAGCAGGAGGCGCATGAGGAGAACCTGAGCCGGTTGGCGGAGAAACGGGAACAGTTGCGCGTTGGCCTGGAGCAGCTTGACCGCGTGGAGGCACATGTCGGACGGCTCGTGCTCAAGGAGGTCGAGGATTACTGCCGGTCCGCGCATCCGGAATACCTGCAGGCGATGGCGATCCGGCAGCACCGTGCGGACTGGATGCATTGGCTTGAACGCTTCACGGAGAAGGCGGCGAACCTGACGCGGGCCCTGGGGACGTTGCGCAACATGGTCTGCACCGGCTATTCGAGGGAGCAGCACACCTATTCTCCGTTCGCCATCCAGGCGCTCCCCCCGGCCAGTGAGGGCGCCAAGGAAGTGGAGGCGGAAATCAAGTTCGCCAATGAAATCTCCCGCTTGCAGGAACAGGTGATGCAGGCGACAGGGGTGGCGGCCGAGATCCTGCCCCGGCTGCCGGAGGCGGATTTCAGCCAGCGCGTGGACGCGATCATGCTGTTGCCGCTGGTGGAAGCGCAGGTGCAGTTCGAACGGATCATCGGCGAGGTGAAGGCGCTGCACGAGCAGGGCATCCCGCAATTGCGCGCACAGGCAGAACAGGCGGGCAACAATCAGGACGAGGTCCTCCTCGGCTTCGTCGCATTAAGACTTGAGGAGATGCGGCAAACGGTCGCACCAGAAGTCAACCCGCAGGATACCGAGCAAAGCGTGGCGGAGAGCGAGCGCCGTTACGCCGAGAACTGAGGAGCTGGCCGACCGGCGGATTTTTTCGTCCTAGAATCGCCGCGGATAGAGAACACCGGCCTCGTCCCGAAACACCACCAGCTCGTCGTTGATTTCGTGAAGGTAGAGGCCGGGGGCGACGGCATCGCCGGGGGAATAGACTTTGCCGCCGATGAAGGCCCGGGGCTGCGCACCGCGGTTCACGGCGGAGAGGGCCAGGCTCTGCACCAAGCGGGTGATTTCTTGGGAAGGCGGCGGCAGGGCGACCGGCGCGGCCCTCACCGGGACGGGAGTGGGCTCCGGCGGCGGTGCGATATGCAGGACCTTGGCGGCAGTCCGGCGTGCCCAGCGCCGTGGAGCGAGGTGTGACGCCGGTTCTTCCTCCCGGAATAGCAACCAGAGGAAAAGGCTGGCGATGACCACGCTGCAAACCCCGCTGGCAATGATGACAAACAGCCGGAGTTTGGTCCGCCGGGGTTTGAGGGTCGGGGACTCTGGAGGCACGGCCAGCTCGGCGAGTGGAGCCGGTGGTGCGGGAGACAGCAAGGCCAGCTCACGGCTCAAAACCAGCGCGGCGGCAATTTTGCTCATATTCGGGCAGTATTTTCGACGCGAAAAGTTATCGCATCCGTCGGGCTACGTAATCGGGCCACACCGATTTTGCCAGAGGATTTTCCCTTCGCTTTAGTTGGAGGGTGGGGCTGCGCATGAAGGTGTCGAGGCAGGTGAAGAACTGGACCGCGACGGGATTGTCGTTCAGAGCACGGTGTTGAAAGGTTGGCGGTTGTCGCGGGCGAGGAGCGCGCCGCTGCCGGCGGGATCGGTCAGTTCCATCCAATCGTTGGGACGGAAGAACTGGTCGCTCAGGAAAGAGAGCAACTGGATATCGTAGTGGAAGACGTAGTTGCCGGTGAAGGTGGCGGTGTTGGCGATGACCGCGCCATTGAACACGCCACCGGTGCCGCCGCCATTCAAGGTGACGGAGGCGTTGGGCGCGTAAACAATGCCGACGTAACTGGCGCTGCCACCGAGGGAAAAACTTTGCAACCCCATGGTGCTGACTTCGGCGGTGGTGCGGGTGCCGTAGAAAACCATTTTTGTCGGCTTGTTGGTGTTGTTGATGCCACCGCTGGCCGAAATGCCCAGTCGGTCACCCACGTAAAGATTAAGGCTCGGCGTGGTGCCTGCGTTGATGACAATCGAACCCGAACTGCCGCCAACTGACACGTCATCGGTGACGATCAGATCCACCGGGCCGTCAATGGTGAGGGTCTTGTTGGTCAGGTTAATACCGTCAGTGCGATAGAGGTAGCGGCCATTGGCCGCCGCGGTGTCACCGGCACGGGGCAGAGTGAGGTTGTAATTGATGTCGTTGAGGGAAATGGGTGAAGCGCTGGGCAGAATCGTATCGCGGAGATTGAAGGAGAAGTCGGCGCGCACCCGCGTGGGATCGATGGTCACGCCCACGGGGGTAGTGGCGCCGGTGATGCTGCCATTGGCCCCGACCACCGGAGCGGCGCCGCCGGTGGCCACGGAGCCGTAGATGTCGGCGTTGTTGACGGAGAGGCCGCCAATGGAAGTGAGCGTGGTGGCGACGTTTGCCTGATCGTAGTTGTTGGAGATGGCATTCCAGGGACCGAGGGCGGAATTGTAGCCGTTGATTTGGACATTGTTGCCGTTGAAAGTGATGCTGCTCTTGGCGACGATGGCATTGGCCCAGAGCGCCCGGCGCGCCAAGGCGACGCGCAGTTGCTTCACAATCGGCGGCTGATCGAGCAGGCGCACCACGCCAAGGACGTAAACGATCGGCGTGTCGGCAAAAGGATGGTCGACCCGGATATAAATCTCACCCGTGCCTTGGGAAAGAGCGAGGGTGGTGATAGTCTTCAGCTTGGCGTCCGTGCCATCCGTGGCCGTGCTCCAGCCGTAAGTGCTGCCGAAATACGCACTGTCGAAATAGGTGTTGTTGAAGGACCACAAGGCGTCTTCGACGCCGGCCTCGGCCAGATTCATGGCGACGTTGAGGTAGTGGGAGCGGTTCGCCAGTCGAACCTCGAGGCCGGCCCGATCCAGCAAATGCATCGCCAGCACCGCGACCACGGCGGCCAGCAGCATTACGGAGATCAAGGCCGAGCCGCGTTCAGTGCGACGTCGGCTTCGAACGCATGGTGTATTGGGCGGAGATGACATACTGCGAGGTGGTGGCGAGCGAGACCGTGCGCGCGAGGCGCAGGGTGAGCTGGATTTGCTTGAGCTCGACAAGCGAGGTGGTGGCGATATTCAGGCCGTTGTAATAACTGAAGGTGAAGGAACTCACATTGGTGGCCAGCGTGCGGGTGACCCCGCCGGTCTCGCGGCTGACGGTGCCGGCGGAAGAGTCGTATCCGTAGGTGACGCTGGTGGTATGGGAATCGGTATCGAGGGGGATCACCATCGTGACGCTGCTGGCGGTGAAATTGGTGACGTCCAGCGCGCATTTGGAATCGCGGCTGAGCAATTCCAGCAAACCGCGCGCCTCGGTATTCATCAAATTGTAATTCGTGAGGGCTTGTTCGCTCCGAATGGTGAAGATGAAGGAAGAGAGCACCGCGATCATGAGCATGCCGAGCAGCGAGGTCGACACCATGACTTCGACGAGCGTGAACCCCAAGCGACCTCGCCGGCCCCAATCAGGAATCGGGCGGAGGTTGGCGGCGGAGCCGGGTGGGACTGCGCTAAAAGCCGACATAGATGTAATCCGAGAGCCCCATTTCACTGAAGTAGGTGAGGGCGGTCCGGGTAAAAGTGCCGTTGCTCTCCCGCCAGGTCAGCGTGAATATGACCGAGATCTTGCCCTGCCGGGTGGAGGTGGAGGAGTAGACGGTGGTGAAATTTGCCGTCAGCGTCATCGTCCTCGTGAAAGTGCTGCTCAACAACTCGGAGGTGATGAACGAAGTGAAGTCCCTGGGTTGGGATTGGGCGGCGTAGGCCTTGAGGTTGGAATAATTCTTCAGCCGCAAGTCTTCGATGGCCGATTGGAGCACTTGGCTGGACAGGGTGATCATCCTTGCGTGATTCATGAGGTTCATCGCGCGCGAGATGGAGGCGAGCGTGCCGAGCACGACAAATGTCAGCAGCACCGCGGCGATCAGCACCTCAAGGATAGTCATGCCCCGGCAAGGCCCTTCCGAACGGAGTGGGCGCGGCCGTGAATGATAAGCGGGCGCGGAGAGCATCATCGGCTGCAGCATTGGTAAGCGAATTGCCGCGCATGGTCAAAGGCAGTTGTTCTGGCTGGCACTCGGCAGGCAATTTTCATTTAAGTTTCACAAAGTCCGGCTTGGACACCCGGACAGACGTAGAGGAGCCTATTTCCCGCGTGAACCCACCCGACCCCACCGACCCTTGGGCCAAACACTATGCGACGCGCGGCCTCCCCCGGCCGCCGATGATTGAGGCGTCGGCCCAGGGTGACGTGGTGGTGCCGCCGGAGAAGGATGGGTGGGAATTTCCGTTGCAACCGAAGGGGATGCCGTCAGTCCGCCCAGCCTCCATCCCACGCACCTCCTCCCGGAAGGGTGCATTGCAGACGAATCCGCAATTTGAATTCGTCAACGAAGCCGCGATGGGCCGCGCCGCCAAGGAAGCCGTGGTGAAGCGGCGGCGGGAGGCCATGCAAGTGTGGCATTTTATCGGGTTCGCCGTGCTGCTCGTGCTGGGCATCGGGATCGTCAACGAGGTGGCCTCATACCTGATTGATGATTTGCCACCCACCGATCTGCTGGCGGCGCGCAGCAGCGAAATCGGACAGCAGGTGCGGCGGCTCTACAACCTACCCGCGCAACCTCTCGGGTTTCCAACTGCGAAAACGATCCTGTTTGATCGCGAGTCGGCCCGCTGGGCCGCCTACGAGGTCGTCGTCACGGTGCGACTGAGCGCTGATCTTTATGCGCAGGCCGACTCCAATGGGGCGCAGCCTTACCTGCAAATGCAGCAGAGTCTCGCGGACGCGCGGATAAAGGTGCTCAAGCACGGTCTGTTTTTGGAGGTGCCGGCGTTGCGCGAGACGCCCGAACTGCCGCAATTGCTCGTGTTGACGCATCGGGCGGGGGAAAAATTGATCGTCAAAGTGCCACTGGCGGCCGCGCGCAGCCGCTGGCGCTGGCAAACCGGCGTGGTGGATTTTGAGCGGCGCCGCGTCAACCGCCGTCTGACGGGCGAAGTGCTCGCAAACTTCAGCGCCGGGTCTTACATTATCTTTGGCACGCCCGACGCGCGCGAGGTCATGCGCCAGAAAATGGCCGCCGCGCGCCGCTACATCATCGCCGTGAACTCGGAAATGAACCGTCGCGGGCTGGCGGAGTGAGGTGCGCCTCTTTTGATGAGCGGCTTTACGCCGCGATGCTTGACTCAGAATCGGGGCGTTCTGCCGTCGCCAAGGCTATGGCGGACAAGAAAGCCCCTCCTGCAATTCTGCCAACCCCGCGCGCACTCGCGTTCGTTCAGTCGGGTAGGGCGGACTCGCTGAGTCCGCCGGAGCGGCGCTTGTCGCGAGGCGAAATTCATTGCGAGTAAGGAAATCTCCTAAATTTAGGCTGTTTTCGTTGTCCGCCCAAATCGCGCCATGGGCTACGGTCGCGGCGGTGACAGGAGAAACCACACGCTATATTCCTGCGGCGATCGGTCGGCACACGGTCGAGAGCCTCTACGCCGAGCACGGGGCGCCGCGTCCGTGGACTTACTGGCTCGTGCTCGCCGGAGTGATCGGCGCCGTCGTCAGTCTGCCTTTGATCAAGGTCGATGTCTCCGTGCGCGCGGCCGGGTTAGTGCGCCCGACCACGGAACGCGCCGAGCTGCGCCCGGCAGTGTCGGGCCACATCGCCGAGGTGCTCGCGCACGACAACGACCGCGTATCTGCCGGCCAACCGTTGCTGGTGCTCGCTGCGCGTGATCTCGCCGAGCGTCTCTCGCGCAATCAGGCGCAGCAGACCGAGCACGCCGATTTGGCGGCGGATTTGAAATTTCTGACCACCGAGACCGCCTTGGAGGCGACCGATCCGCTCACAGCCGGGTCGGGAAGCGGTGCCGTCGCTGGCCCGCGGCGTCCCGCTGGTTCGCTTCAGGGCGGCTCGGTGGTCGGTTGGTCGTTCCGGACACCGACCCTGCGGCAGGAGCACGCGCAGTTCCTCGCTCAGGCCGATTCCTACCGCTTGGCCGAGGCCAAGGCGCGAAACGAACTCGTCCGCTACACCACCCTTGCGGGCAAGGGCATCGCGACCCAGCAGGAACTCGACAACGCTCGCTACGAGGCCGAGCGCCTGCACGCGGAGTCGCGGTTGCTCGTCGAGCAGACGCTGGCGCGCTGGCAGTCACGGCTGCGCGAGGAACAGGTGGCGCAGGCCGATCTCGCGTCGGAAGCGCAGCGGCTGCGGGAAGAGCAGACGCAATACACGCTGCGCGCCCCTGCCGGCGGCGTGCTCGTGGGCTTCAGCGGCTGGAGCACGGGTGGCTTTGTGGCCGCCGGGCAATCGCTCGGCGCCGTCTCGCCGGAGGACACGTTGCAGGTGGAGGTCTATGTCTCGCCGCGCGATATCGGCCTTGTGCGCGTGGGGCAGACGGCCCGGCTGCAAATCGATGCCTATCCCTACACGCAATGGGGCACCCTCGACGGCACCGTCACCTCCATCAGCGGCGATCTCGCGACAACAGGGGCATCACAGGTGGGGACCGTTATCCCTAACGGTCCTTCTTCCTCCGTCGCTTTCAAAGTCCTCGTCCGCCCAACGGCCACGTTCCTCGCGTTGCCCAACGCCGTGCGCGGCGAACTCAAAAAAGGTCTCACGCTCTCGGCCCGCTTCCTCGTCGCCCGCCGCAGCGTGTTCCAACTCCTCTATGACGACGTCAGTGCCTGGCTTAATCCACTGGACGGGCGGCCAGTCACGTGATGCAAACCCAATTTTCTTGGCAATACCGCCGGAAAAACAAAAAACAAACAAATGAAAATGACACAAGATGGTATGGTAGCGCTCCGTTTTTCAATCAATGACCTCAAGGGCCGGTTAATTACGCTACAAGAGTGGCGGCGATTGGATTGTGGTTTCGGGTTTTCTGACGAGAGGAT
>JANXWT010000118.1 GCA_025351035.1 Opitutia bacterium
TGATCGCGCCGCTGCGGGTGACATCACGGTCATCGAGGCCTTCACGCCCGCGCAGGCGAAGACCAAGGTCATGAACCAAGTCATCTCGCGCGTCGCCCCCATCGGACGCGTCCTCGTGGTCGACGATCCGTTCACCACCGAGGCGACCCGTGCTTCGCGCAACCTCGAGCGCGTCACCTTGCAGGAGGCCGCCAAGCTCAACACCCTCGATCTCTGCACCTTCACCAGGATCGTTGTTTCCAGTAAGGCTCTCGCGAGGATCGTCACCCGCGCCAACGGAGGTCAGTCATGATTCAAGCCGACAAGATCATCAAAAACGTCCGCCTGACGGAGAAGTCCAACAAGCTCTCCGCCAATTACGGTCAATACACCTTCGAGGTTTACCCGGTCGCGACCAAGCACACCGTGCGCGAGGCCGTCGAGCAGACCTTCAAAGTCACCGTCACCCGCGTGAATATCATGAACTTGAAGGGCAAGCCGAAGCGCTCACGCAAAGGCATGCCCACGTTCAACTCCGACTCCAAACGCGCCATCGTCACCCTTAAGCAGGGCGACAAGATCGAGCTCGTCTAAGCCGACTCCGGAGAAATACCACCATGGCTCTCAAATCCTTCCGTCCCCACACACCCTCGCTGCGGTTCACAACCCTGAACCGCCCCGAGGAAATCACCGATAAGCGGCCCGAGCGTTCGCTCGTCGAGAAACAGAACCGCACCGGTGGCCGCAATTGCTATGGCCGCACCACGTCGCGGCGTCGCGGCGGCGGTCACAAGAAGCTTTATCGCGTCATCGATTTTCTGCGCAACAAGCTCGACATGGCGGCCAAAGTCCAGGCGATCGAATACGATCCCAACCGCAGCGCGCTGCTTGCGCTCATCGCCTACACCGACGGCGAGAAAGCTTACATCCTCGCGCCCCGCGGCGTGAAGGTTGGCGACACTGTCGTTAGCGCGATGAAGACCGATACGAACGACTACCGTCCCGGCAATTCGTTCCCGCTCGGCGTCATTCCTCCTTCGACCAAGGTCCACTGCGTCGAACTCGTTCCCGGTCGCGGGGCCCAGTTGGCCCGCGCCGCCGGCGTCTCGATTGAACTCGTCAACGTCGAGGACGGTTACGCCCAGCTCAAGATGTCCTCGGGCGAACTGCGACTTGTGAATCTGCACTGCCGCGCCACCATCGGCGAGGTTTCCAACGCCGACCATAACAAGCGCTCGCTCGGCAAGGCCGGCCGTAACCGTTGGCTTGGCAAACGTCCGCGCGTCCGCGGCGTCGCCATGAACCCGGTCGATCACCCCAACGGTGGCGGCCAGGGCAAGTCCAAGGGTGGTGGTGGTCGCCAGCAGCTCGTCTCCCCGTGGGGCCAGCTCGCCAAGAGCTTCCCGACCCGCCGCCGTTCCAAGCCCTCCAGTTCCCTCATTCTCGTCCGCCACAACGGCCGCAAGCCGCGCGGCAAGAAGTAACCAACTCCCTTTACCCACATGGCCCGTTCCATCAAAAAAGGTTTCTTCGTCGATTACCACCTCTTGGAAAAAGTCCAGGCGGCCGCTAAGATCGCCGGCACCCGTAAGCCCCTCCAGACTTGGAGCCGGCGCTCGACCATCACGCCCGACTTCGTCGGCCAGACTTTCAACGTGCATAACGGCAAAACCTTCATCGCCGTCTATGTCACGGAGAACATGGTCGGTCACAAACTCGGCGAGTTCTCCCCCACGCGCATCTTCAAGTCGCACGGCGGCCTCACCCGCAAGGAAATCTGAGACCCGCGCCCACGAGGAACACCCACATGGAAATCCAAGCTCTCACCCGCTACGCCCGCATGTCGCCCAAGAAGGTGCGCGAAGTCGCGCGCCTCATCCAGGGCCGCAGCGTGCCCGACGCTCTCGCGTTCATCGCACTCATCCCGCGCAAGTCCGCGCGCCTGCTCGCCAAAACCCTCAAGAGCGCCATCGCCAACGCCGAGAACAACAACAATCTCTCAGCCGACAAACTTTTCGTGCACCGCGCCCTCATCGAGAACGGCCCCGTGCTCAAGCGTTTCAAGGCTGGCGCCAAGGGCTCGGCCAAGCCGCGCGTCAAGCGCATGTCACATCTTCGCATCGTCCTTTCGGACAGCCAATCCTAACCAAAATTTCGTTATGGGACAAAAGACCAACCCTACCGGCTTCCGCCTCGCGGTCCGCCGCAACTGGCAGTCACGCTGGTTCGCCCGCAAAAAAGACTTCGCCAAGCTGCTCCACGAGGATCAGGTGATCCGCGCCACCCTCATGGAAAAGCTCAAGCAGGCCTCGGTGCCGCGCATCTTCATTGAGCGCGCTGGCAACCGCGTCCGCGTGAAGATTTTCACCGCCCGCCCCGGCATCGTCATCGGCAAGAAGGGGCAGGAGGTCGAGAACATGAAAACGCAGCTCGCCAAGCTGACCGGCAAGGAAGTCCTCCTCGACATTCAGGAAGTCAAGAAGCCCGAGGTCGAGGCCCAGTTGGTTGCCGAAAACGTTGCCCTCCAGCTCGAGCGTCGGGTGGCGTTCCGCCGCGCGATCAAGAAATCCATCCAGATGGCCATGTCACTCGGCGTCGAGGGCATCAAGATTCAGTGCTCCGGCCGCCTCGGCGGGGCCGACATCGCCCGCCGCGAATGGCAGCGCCAAGGCCGCGTCCCACTGCAAACTCTCCGCGAGAACATCGACTACGGCTTCGCCGAGGCGCTGACCGTTTGGGGCAAGATCGGCGTCAAATGCTGGATCTGCAAAAAAGACGAACCCAACTAAGCTCGCTCACGGTTGAGCCGACTTACCGCTTACTTCCATGTCCATTCTATCACCCGCCCGCACCAAATACCGCAAGTCGATGAAAGGCTCCCGCGCCGGCAATGCCAAGCGCGGCAACACGCTCGCCTTCGGCGAATTTGGCCTGCAATCCCTTTCGCGCGGTCCCATGACCGGCCAGCAAATCGAAGCC
>JANXWT010000141.1 GCA_025351035.1 Opitutia bacterium
AGCACGGCAACCACGTCCTGGCCGACATGACCATTGACCTTGGTGCTGCCCAACACGGCGACGACGGCGTCGCCGACCTTGCCGTTGACCTCGGAAGAACCGAGCACGGTGACGACGGCGTCGTGCGAATCGCCGTCGACCAGCGCATTGCCGCCGATCGCGACGATGGTCTCCGCCGTTTCGCCTTTGTTCACACGGGCATCGCGATTGTAGACGACAATTTCGCGACCGGTGCTGGCGATACCCATGTCAACGTGCGCCGTGTGCGCGCGGCTGCGAATCCGTTGCTGCACGCGGCTATCGACATCGATGCCGACACCGAGCGAGCGGAGCTTGCGGGTCTTGCTGTCCAGTTTTTCGCCGACCTTGTCGGTCGCGCTGTCGATTTTGTCCTGCGCGGCGGCAAGCTTGTCTTCGGCTTTCTGAAGTTTGTCGGAGACGTGTTCGGTGGCGGCCTGGACTTTCTCCTCGGCGGCATCCATGTCGGCGGCCTCGTCGTCCTCCTCATCCTTGTCGGAAGAAGTGACGGCCTTGTCGTCGTCGGGCGCGGTCGGTGCGGCCGGCTGGGCTTCGGGCGCAGCGGGTTTCACGGCCGGTGTCGCGGGTGCCGGCGGTGTCTCTTGGGCGCGCAGCGCGGGGAACAGCGCCAGTGCGAGTGCAAGCCAGAGAGAGGAAAGGAACGGGAGACGATATTTGTTCATGGGGAAATTTTTCAATTGTTGCGGTAGAGAGTCCGGTAGGCGGCGGCGCCGAGACCGAAGAAGGTGACATACATCGCCACCACGAAGGCGGCGCCGCCATACAGCCAGAATGGCGGGGCATTGCGGATAACGAGGCTGAGGAAGTCGGAGGCGCCGGTGAAAATCGAACCGATGCGGAGGACGCCGCTGAACCTGTTTGCGAACTCGCCTGTGAGCACGGAAGTGTCGACGCCGGTGCTGAGCAGATAAAAGGCGGTGACTGCAGCGCCGCTGACCGCGGTGGCGGCGGCAAGGAACGCCGCCCGGACGCCGGCCGGCCAGTAGGCCCACGACTGGTGATACCAGGCGATGGCGGCGCGGTGTTCGAGCGCGGCCATGACGCGCGACTCGAGCGAGCGCGGGGCGCGGCGCGGCGGCAGCGAACGAAGGTTTTGGTGGATGAACTTTTCGAGTTCTTCTGGAGTCATTTTATTCATGGCTGCTCCTTAGAGGGCAAATTTTTCATGGGTGGCGCCGCTGCGAACGAGGATTTTGGCGAGAGCCTCGCGGCCCCGGAGAATGTCGGTCTTTACCTTGCTGAGGGAAACGCGGAGTTTTTTTGCGATGTCCTCGTAAGGCAGGTCTTCGAAGTGATAGAGCACGAGCGGCACGCGCTGGTGTTCGGGAAGTTTTTCGAGCGCATGCTCGATCCATTCGCGGCGTTCGTCGGAGTCGACGCTGGAAAAAAACGTGTCAGGCGCGGCGAATTCGACTTCTCTTTCGCCGCCCTCGTCGTCCCGGTGGACGATATCCGAGAAAAACGTCCAGCGCTTCTTGTAGCGTTGAATGTGGTTGATCGAAAGATTGGTCGCCACCGTCTTCAGCCATCCGCCCGCCGTCGGGCTGGTGCGCAGATTCTCGAAATGCTCATGCGCCTTGATGAACACGTCCTGCGAAATATCCTCCGCCTGCGTCTCGTTTCCGATGAGGCGCACGGCGGTGGAGTAGACCATGTCTTGGTAATTGTGCATGAACGTGGCGAAGTCAGGCGGGGGCGTTATCCCCTCGGGTTGAGCTTGCACTGGTGGTTTTTCATTCACGCAAAGGACACGGCGCGACGGCGCTAAGTTGCAGATTCCTCCTGCCACGCAAATCCCGAGTCGCCAAGCTCATAAGCCCGCAAGACCCGGACCGACCGAATAAAGTTTCAAATTGTTCAGCGGGCCCGCCGCCGGGTCGAACCTTCACTCGGCTAACACGCTGGATAAGCGCCGGTTCAACTCCGCACCTCCCCTCACCGCATCCTTGCCAATCTTGTCTCGCTGGCGAAACTTCGGCCTCTCCTTATTGCCCGTCTCTCCCCCGTCATGTCCAACTTCCTCCCGTCTGATCCGAAAATCGAAACCGCCGTTCGCGCCAAGGGCGAGCAACTCTTCGCGCTCATGGAAAAACAGCCGCCGCCCGCGCTGTTCTCCAAGAAAGGCGCCTACGCCCGTCTGATGGACTGGTCCATGAAGGACCCGGTCTTCAAGACCCAGCTCTTCCGTTTCGTCGACGTCCTCCCTTCGCTCAACAGCTCCGCCGAAATCGTCCGCCACCTTCAGGAATATCTTGGCGACAAAGCCGTCGAGCTCAACCCCGCCCTCAAGGCCGGTCTCGCCGCCTCGTCGTTCGCGCCCGCGCTTGTCGCGACTCCCGTCAAGGCCCAGATCGTCGACATGGCCGGCCAGTTCGTCGCCGGTGAGACAGGCGAGGATCTCCTCAAGCAGATCAAGAAAAACACCAAGCTCGGTCTCGCCACCACCATTGATCTCCTCGGCGAAGCCGTCGTCAACGAGGACGAGGCCGACGTGTTCCTGAAGCGCAACCTCGAGATCCTCGACTCCGTCTCGAAATTCTTCGCGAAGGAATCCGAGCCCGGCTTCAGCGACATCGGCCCCAAGGGCCCGATTCCGCGCCTCAATCTCTCCGTCAAGATTTCCGCGCTCACGCCCGATGTCCATCCGGCCGACCCGGAAAACTCCATTGCGGCGCTCAAACACCGCCTCCGTCCGATCCTCCGCCGCGCAGCCGAAGTCGGCGCGCTGATCAACTTCGACATGGAGAGCTACAAGCTGAAGGACCTCACGCTCCAGCTCTTCAAATCCATCTTCGAAGAACCCGAGTTCGCGCAGAAACCCGCCATCGGCATCGCGCTGCAGGCTTACCTCCGCGACTGCGAAGCCGATCTCCGCGACCTCATCGCGTGGGCCCGCGCGCGCAACCGCCCGCTGTCCGTCCGCCTTGTCAAGGGCGCTTACTGGGATTACGAGACCATCATCGCGCAGCAGCGCGATTGGCCGATTCCGGTCTGGCAAAAGAAACCCGAGTCCGACGCCAACTACGAGAAACTCACCGTCCTTCTCCTCGAGAACATCGACATCATCACGCCGAACTTCGCGTCGCACAACGTCCGCTCTTGCGCGCACGCCATCGCGCAGGCCGAGCGCCTCGGCATCGATCCGCGCGCCTACGAATTCCAGGCGCTCTACGGCATGGCCGACGAGCTGAAGGCCTCGCTGCTCCAGATGGGCCACCGCGTCCGCGAGTATTGCGCCATCGGCGAACTGCTCCCCGGCATGGCGTATCTCGTCCGCCGTCTCCTCGAGAACACTTCGAACGAAGGTTTTCTCCGCATCAAAAACATGGGCGAGGCCACGAAGGACCAGCTCCTCGGCAATCCCGTCAACGCCATCGCCGCCGCGGCCGAGCCGCTCGCGCGCAAGCCGCGCCCCGCCGGCGCATTCGTCAACGCCGCCAACACCGACTTCACCATCGCGGTCAATCGCGAGAAGCAGCGCGTGGCGCTCAAGAACTACGAGGAGACCAAGATCGGCCGCAAGTGGCCCGTCATCGTCAACGGCAAAAAAATCTCCGACCGCCCGTTCCTCCCGTCCGTCAATCCCGCGCGTCCCGCGCAGATCGTCGGCTACTGGGCGAAGGGCACCGTCGCCGACGCCGAGGCCGCTGTCGCCGCGTCCGTCGCCTACTTCCCGAAATGGCGCGCCACGCCCGTCGAGGATCGCGCCGCGATTCTCCTCCGTGCCGCCAACCTCATGGAGTCGCGCCGCATGGAAATTAATTCCCTCCTCATCCTCGAGGCAGGCAAGCCTTGGGTCGAAGCCGACGGCGATCTCTCCGAGGCGATCGACTTCCTGCGCTTCTACGCGATCGAGATGGTCAAGCTCGACAAGCCCGTCGTCACGCAGGCCGTCCCCGGCGAAAAGTGCACGCAAAACTGGACGCCTCGCGGCGTCGGCGTGTCGGTCGCGCCGTGGAATTTCCCGCTCGCGATCCTCACCGGCCTCACCGTCGCGCCGCTCGTCGCCGGCAATTGCATGATCATCAAACCGGCGCGCCAGACTTCGATCATCGGCGCGCTGCTGATGGAAGTCATGATGGAAGCCGGCACGCCCGCCGGCGCGCTGCACTTCCTCCCCTGTTCCGGCGCTGACGCTGGCGCGCACCTCGTCGCGCACCCGCAGATCGACTTCATCGCCTTCACCGGCTCGCGCTCCGTCGGCTGCGACATCTACGCGACCGCCGGCAAGACCGCTCCCGGCCAACTTAACTTGAAGAAGGTCGTCTGCGAGATGGGCGGCAAGAACGCGCTCATCATCGACAACGACGCCGACCTCGACGAAGCGATCCCCGCCTGCCTCTACAGCGCCTTCGGCTACGCCGGCCAGAAATGCTCCGCGCTCTCGCGCCTCATCGTGCTCGAAGGCGTCTACGACAAGTTCGTCGAGCGCTTCCTCACCGCGTGCCCGAGCTTCCCCGTCGGCGATCCCGCCCAGCCCGGCACCATCGTCAACCCCGTCATCGACGACGCCGCGCAGAAATCCATCCTCGGCTACATCGAGATCGGCAAGAAAGAGTGCAAACTCGCCTGGCAGGCCCAGCTCTCGCCCGAGGTCATCGCCAGCGGCGGCTACTTCGTCCCGCCGACCGTGTTCACCGGCTGCAAGGTCGAGCACACCATCGTGCGTGAGGAAATCTTCGGCCCGGTGCTCGCCATCATGAAAGCCAAAGATCTCGACGAGGCGTTCGACATGGTGAACGCCTCCGACTACGCGCTCACCGCCGGCATTTTCTCGCGCAGCCCGAAGACTCTCGAGCGCGCGCAGAAGGAAATGTTCGTCG
>JANXWT010000147.1 GCA_025351035.1 Opitutia bacterium
CGTCGGTTTTCGTGTAGATGATGGTCGGCTTCTTGTCTGACATATGGTTTGCCAGCTAACTGGCCAGCCACGGCCCGGTCAAAAGCAATGTAACTCCCGACCCGACGTTGCAGCCGGCCTAATCGGCTGCTGAAGCCAGATGGCAGTCTGGGGCTCCGGAACGAGCCGCATGGATCGCTTCATTGGATAAGCGCAGACTGGCCCAGCCAGGGCTGAATTGCGGCGTTTACAAACCCGGACTGGCGGGCACAGTGATCTGACCCCACCGGCCGTGGTTCCGACCAGCCGGTTTAATAATGCCAACCCCACATTACGACCTGATTGTAATCGGATCGGGACCCGCCGGCGAAAAAGGCGCGGCGCAAGCGGCGTATTTTGGAAAGCGGGTGGCGCTGATCGAGTGTGAACCCGTCTTGGGCGGCGCCGCCGCGAATACCGGCACCCTGCCTTCCAAGACCCTGCGTGAAACGGCGCTCTATCTCTCCGGGTTCCGGCAACGCGGGTTGTTTGGTGTGAACATGACGTTCAAGGAAAGCGTCACCACGCGCGACTTTCTCTTCCGTGAACGGGTGGTGCGCGAGACCGAGCATCAACGCATCAACGCCAACCTGAAGCGCCACAAGGTCGATGTCCGCCAAGGTCTCGCCTCTTTCGTGGATGCCCACACCGTGAAAATAGAGAGGTCCCACCAACCGGCAGAGCTGCTGGCGGCGGATTATATTCTGCTGGCGACCGGATCGCGGCCTTTCCGGCCGGACGTTTTCCCATTCGACGACCCACGAGTTTATGACTCCGACACAATTCTGAACCTCCACAATATCCCCAAGGAGATGCTCGTGGTCGGCGGCGGCGTCATCGGCTGCGAGTATGCCTGCATGTTCGCCTCGCTCGGCATCTGCGTGACGATGCTGGAGGGTCGCGACCGGCTCCTGACGTTTCTGGACCCCGAGGTCGCGCAATTGCTGACCCGCAGCATGATCGAAATGGGCGTGGATGTGCGTTTCAAGGAGACCGTCGCCGGCGTGCGGGCGGCGCCAGAGGGGCTGACGTCCACGCTGGCCTCGGGCGCGACCGTGACCTCCGACACCATCTTGGTCGCGGCTGGGCGGAGCGGAAATACGGACCCGCTCAATCTGCCGGCGGTCGGACTCGCGGCGAACAAACGCGGGGTGATCGAGGTCAACGGACATTACCAGACCGCCGTGCCGCACATCTACGCGGCCGGCGATGTGATTGGGTTTCCGGCGCTCGCCGCCACCTCGATGGAACAGGCGCGCGTGGCCATGGTGCACGCGTTTCAACTGAAATATAAGACGATGGTCACGCCGTTCCTGCCCTACGGAATCTATACCATTCCCGAATGCTCGATGGCGGGAGAAACGGAGGAGTCGCTGACGAAGCAGTCCATCCCCTTCATCGCCGGTGTCGCGCATTACGAAACGAATGCCCGCGGCCAGATCATCGGAGTCAGGAACGGATTTCTGAAGCTCATCTTTGCACCGGATACGATGAAACTGCTGGGGGTCCATGTCATCGGCGAACAGGCCACCGAGTTGGTCCACACCGGTTTGATCGCGCTGCAAACAGGAGCGACGGCCAACCTCTTCATCGAAACTTGTTTCAACTATCCGACGCTCGGGGAACTCTACAAATATGCGACTTATGATGCCCTCGGTCGCCGGGCCAAACTGGTCGGCGAGTCGCTGGCACCGTTTGACAAATCCGCGGGCGATGGAAGCGAGGCAGGTGAACCGATTTCGGGATGACCCAAAAGAAAATTCCAAACCACTCAGACTTTCCGTGGCAGGGCGTCTTCGCTCCAACGCGCTAGGGCAGATTTCCGTATTCCTCCAACCGCGGCGTGTTCGGAAAGCCACGTTCTCACTCGCGCGATCTGGGATCGCCTATACCTGACCAGCGGTCAGGCGGAGACAACCGGATGCTAGGCGGGCCTTGGCGATCTTTTTTGTGCTGTTGGTGGCCGGAGTTTCTGTGAGGCTGATCTGCGCCGATGAAACCCAACATCACCCTCGCTGAAACCAAGACGCCCAACGGTGCGCGCATGACGCTCGTCGAGCACGACGGCGACTACTGCATCCGCGTGAACGGCCAGCAACTGATGCACTCGTCGGTCTCGACCTCTGAGCTGCAACTGGGCGTGCTCGGCTGCGAGAGGCTGACCGTCGCAAAGGGAGCCGCGCCGCGCGTGCTGATTGGCGGACTTGGCTTGGGGTTCACGCTGAAGAGCGTGCTGCAGGCGCTCGACCCCAAGGCTTCCGTGGAGGTAGCTGAATTGTTTCCCGAGATCGTGGCGTGGAACCGCACGTTTTTGGCTGGACTCAACGGACATCTGCTCACCGACCCGCGCGTCACGGTGCTCGTGAAAGACGTGCGCGCACTTCTCCAGCGCGCCGTGCACGCACCCTACGACGCCATCATGCTCGACATCGACAACGGCACGACGGCGATGGTGAAGAACGAGAACTACAAGCTCTACAGCGAAGGCGGCATGCGGTTGATTGCCGCGGCCATAAAACCCGGCGGTCGGGCGGCCGTGTGGTCGGCATGCCCGGACCCGTTTATCGAAAGGCGCCTCACGAAGGCCGGCTTCGCCGTGCAGGCCGTGCCGGCCAAGCTCTATGAGAACGCGAAGCGCTTCGCCTACATGATCTACGTCGCGGACAAGCCGGCGAAACTGTCAGACACCTAGCGGCCCGACCGACTCGAAGCGAATCACGACTCGGTTCTCCGCTCGCGACGGCGCCAGCGACACCGTGAATTGCGCGTCCCAGTCGTTGGCGCTCTCGGGGTCGATGAGCATTTGGAAAACGTGCAGTTCATCGGCGTCGCGATCTTCCTCCCAATGGGTGTGCTTCGCGGCGCGTCCCTCGGGATCAAGGCGGAACCGGCCGCGCTGCTCGAAATACGCCGCGAACTCTTTCTCGATGCGGCGTGCCTCGGCGAGCTTCTCGGCTTCCGTGCCGGTGTCCGTCTCCGGCGCGAACCGGAAGCGCGCCGCCTCCCAGTCGTGCGCGGCGGCGTCCTGCAGGAAGCCCAGCACGGCGGTGCGCACAAGCCGGCGGAAACCCTCGGCGTCGCGGGTGATGTCGTAGCTGGCCGGACGCGCGGGCTTGTCGGTCGTGTCAGCGGAGACGAACTCCGGGTTGCGCAAACGTTCCCACTCGTCGAGCAGGCTGGAGTCGATGCCGCGGATGAGTTCACGGAAGTAATCCTCCATCTCGACGACCTCGGGTGTCTTCGCCGAGTCGGGCACGGTCTGTGCGAGCACCTTGAACACCTGCATGAGGTGGCGCAGCAGCAGGCCCTCGCTGCGTTCGAGCCCATACTCACGCACGTAGGCGGGGAAGGATTGGTAGCGCTCGAACATTTCGCGCGCGATCGACTTCGGTCGGACGTTTTCCTGCTCAATCCACGGATGTGCTGCGGCGAAGATGTTGAAGGTGTCGTAGAGAAATTCCCGGAGTGGCTTCGGATGCTCGATTTCCTCGAGTTTAGCCATGCGCTCCTCGTAGGGAATGCCGGCCGCTTTCAACTCCTCGATTTTGAGGCCCTTCTGCTTGTCCACTTGCCGCCGAAGAATCTGGTCGGGGTCCTCGACGATGGCCTCGCAGAGCGTCAGCACGTCGAACGGGTAGTAGGGCGACCCGTTCGGCTGGCCGGCAGAAAGCAGCGGCAGCGTGTCGATCAGGTAGAGTGAGAGCGCTTGGTGCAGCGAGAAGTCGTCCTGCAATTCCATGTTCACGCGCAGGCGTCGTCCCGACGGTTGGCGCGGGATGATCTCGACGATCTTGCGGTCGATCAGCGCACGGAAAAGCTGCCACGCGCGGCGATGCAGCGCGTTCTTCTTCGTCGGTGTTTCGTGACAATCGTTGATGAGCTGCCGCATCGCGCGGCAACCGTCGCTGTCGCGGCTGAGCACGAGGAGCAACGTGCCGTGCGACACGTCAAAGTGCGACGAGAGTTCCTCGGGCGAGGCGGTGCGCAGGCGCTCGAAGGTCTTCGCGTCCCAATTGACGGCGCCCTCGGGCGCGCGGGCTTTGACCAGTTTCTTTTTCTTGGCCGGATCGGCGGCGGCTTTCTCTTCGGCGCGCTTGTTTTCGATCATGTGCTCTGGAGCCTGCACGATGACGTAGCCTTGCGAGTCGTAGCCGGCACGGCCCGCGCGGCCGGCGACCTGCCGGAAGTCGCGCACGCTGAGGATGGCGGCCTTCTTGCCGTCGTATTTCCAGAGCTGCGTGAAGAGCACGGTGCGGATCGGCACGTTGATGCCGACGCCGAGCGTGTCGGTGCCACAGATGAGTTTGAGCAGGCCCTTTTGGGCGAGCTGCTCGACGAGGATGCGGTATTTCGGCAGCAGGCCGGCGTGGTGAACGCCAATGCCATGCCGCAACCAGCGTTTCATATCCTTGCCGTAAGGACTGCTAAATTTCACCCGCTCGAGTTCGGTCGCGAGCGCGGCCTTCTCCTCCTTCGAGCAGATGCCGAGACTCATCAGCGATTGCGCGGCTTCGGCGACGGCGCGTTGCGTGAAATGCACGAGGTAGACCGGCGCGCGCTCGGCGGCGAGGAGTTGGGCGACGCGCTCGGGCAGGGGAGTCTCGGAGTATTCGAAGGACAACGGCACGGGGCGGCGGTCGCTGCGCACGGTGAGGCTCGGTGCACCGGTCACGCGGGTCAGTTCGCGTTCGAAGAAATCCGTGGCGCCGAGCGTCGCGGACATGAGCAGGAACCGCGACTGCGGCAACGTGAGCAACGGCGCCTGCCAGGCGTAGCCGCGCTCGGTGTCGCCGTAGTAGTGGAACTCGTCCATGATCACCGCGGCGACCCCGGCGTGTTCGCCGCGGGTCAGCGCGATGTTGGCGAGGATCTCGGCCGTGCAGCAGAGCACCTTGGCGTGCGGATTCACCGAGGCGTCGCCCGTCATCATGCCGACATTCTCCGGCCCGAAATCGCGGCAGAGGCTGAGAAACTTCTCGTTCACCAGCGCCTTGATCGGACAAGTGTAGACCGAACGCTGGCCGGCGCAGAGCGCCTTGAAGTGCAGCGCGGCCGCGACGAGTGATTTGCCCGAGCCGGTCGGGGTGTTGAGGATGACGTTGCGGCCGGCGAAGAGTTCGAGGATCGCCTCCTCCTGCTCCGGGTAAAGCGTCAGCCCGCGCGCCGCCATCGCCGCAAGGAACGCGGCCAGCACCACGTCGGGATCGGGTGATCTCGGCAAAGGAGCAAGCGGCGCAGCGGGCATGGCCATCGGCCCACAACGACGCTTCACGACCCGCGAGACAAGCAAGGAGCGCAGGACATCGCACGGGTGATTTCAGGATTGGCGCGACCGCGATTGCCGCAATCCTCGAGGCATGGGTGGAAAATCAATCGTGATTGTCGGCGCGGGAGCATTTGGACTTACTGCGGCTCTGGAACTGCGC
>JANXWT010000151.1 GCA_025351035.1 Opitutia bacterium
GTGTGCGTGCCGAGCACGGCAATGGCACGCCCGGCGAGATGCCAGCCCATCGCCTGCTTCTCCGACGTGGCCTCGGCATGAATCTCGACGAGCGCGCCGTCGTATTGACCGGCGAGCCGTTTAAGCATCGCGTCGGCACAGAGAAAGGGACAATCGGCCTTCGCGCCCATAAAACTGCGGCCGAGCACGGTGAAGACGAGCAGACGGAAACGGTCCTTCTTGATGATGAGATGATCCCGGCCGGGATTCGACACGGGCAGATTCGCCGGGCGGCATATTCCCGGAATGGTGCCGATCTCCTGTTCGAAACCCTTCTGATCCCACACGTGGTCGCCGAGTGTAATCGCGTCGAGGCCCGCCGCGAGCAGCGTCTGCGCGATGGGCATGGTGATGCCCGCGCCAGCGGCGGCGTTCTCGCCGTTGGCGATGACGAAATCGATGCCCCGCTCGACACGCATCCTTGGCACGAGCGCGCAGACGGCTTCGCGTCCCGGTTTGCCCACGATGTCACCGATGAAGAGCAGTTTCATGCGTCAGGGTGCGAGGTAGGACGCATTGGAGGCCAGGCCGAACGACACCGGGCTGAGCCGCGTGGCTTTGCCGGATTCGGTGTCGAGGACCCAAAGGCTGCGGGTGTTGGCCGCGCGAAAGGTGACGATGACATGGCGACCGTCGGCGAGCCAGACGGGCTCGATCGCATCCATCGGCGCGTGCGAGACAATCTTGGCGGAGTTGGTCGTAAAATCGAAGACGGCGGTCTGGTAGCCCTTGTTCAGGCCGGCGGTAAAGACGATTTTGTTGGGATCACCTTTGCTCCAGTCGGGCTCGGCGCAATAGCGGGAAACGTCGGTCTTGAGGCGCGTCATGCCACCGCCGCTCGCGGCCATCACATAGAGTTGCGGGCCGCCGGCGGCGTCGGACACGAACGCGAGGCGCGCGCCATCGGGCGACCAGACGGGTGACGCCTCCACGGACTGGTTTTTGGTGAGCCGGCGAATCTGCCGGCCTTGCGCGGTGCCGACGTAGATCTCGGGATTGCCCTCGCCGCTCAGCACCATGGCGGCGCGCGTGCCGTCGGGGCTGAAGCGGCCGCCGCTGTTCGTGCCCTTGAAACTCGCGAGCACATTCCGCTGGCGCGTCTGGAGATCGAGCACATAGATGTCCGGAAAATTCGTGCGGTAGCTCGTGAACACGATGCGCGCGCCATCGGGCGACCAATGCGGCCCCATGATCTGCTTGCCGTCGTTCGTCCAACGGAGGACGCCGCCGAAGAAGAGATCGGAAGTGTAGATCTCCGTCTTGCCCGTGGTCTCGCCGACAAACGCGAGCTTGCCCGCGAAAAATCCGCGCAGGCCGCTGATCTTGGCGACGGCGACATCGGCCGCCTTGAGCAGTGCGTTCCGGGGACTCGTGCCAGTGACAGTCTCACGGTGCACCGGCGTGCCTGCGGAACCCTTGGTGACGGCGACCGAAACCTGATTCGCACCGGCCGCAGTGAATGTCGCCGTGTAGGCCGCGCCACTCGCGACGAGGCGGAAGCGTCCGTGGACGCCGAAAGCCTTCAGCGCGAGGTCCTGCAGATCGGGCGACGACGATGTGATGGAAAGCGGGATTGTCGAGGCGTCGGCGGTAACGTCGACGACCCCGATGTCGCGCTGGGCAAAGACCGACGACACGACGGTGAGGGTGAGAAGAAGGTGGAAAAAATTCTTCATGGTGGTGAAACGGAATGGGAGGAGGAAAAGATTTGCCCGGTTTTTGTTTTACTCCCGGCAACCTACTCACAAGGTCAAAGCGTCTGTTTTTCCAAGCCATTTTCCCATTACTGTGAACGCCGACACCATCAAGGAAGCCCTTAAACAAGTGAAATACCCCGGGTTTAGCCGGGACATCGTGTCCTTCGGGCTCGTGCGCTCGGCGGCGTTTGACGACGGTGTAGCCAAGGTCTCACTCGCGATCACGACCTCCGACCCCAAAGTGCCGATCCAACTGAAGCATGAAGTGGAGCAATGCCTGCGGGCCCTGCCCGGCGTGAATGACGTCATTATCGAGCTCGCGGTCTCAGCGGCCAAGTCCGCCCCGGCGCCCGGCCAGACGGGCCTGCACGGCAACACCGCGCCCGCCGGCCTCAAGCACTCCGTCGCCATCGCCTCCGGCAAGGGCGGCGTGGGCAAATCGACTTTCGCCGTCAACCTCGCGTGCGCCGTCGCGCAGGCACTCGAAGCCCGCGGCCGCAAGGGCCGCGTCGGCCTGATGGATTGTGACATCTACGGCCCCTCGGTGCCGTTGATGATGGGCCTCAGCGGCCGCCCCGAGATCGAGGGCACTTCGCTCGTGCCGCTTGAGCGCTTCGGCGTGAAAGTGATGTCGATGGGGTTTCTCGTTGATGAAAATACTCCTGTCGTCTGGCGCGGACCGATGATCATGAAAACCATCCAGCAATTCGTGCAAAACGTCCGGTGGGGCGACCTCGACCTGTTGCTGATCGACATGCCGCCGGGCACGGGCGACGCGCAGCTTTCCCTCGTGCAAACACTGCCGCTCGACGGCGCGATTCTCGTCACCACGCCGCAGACTGCCGCGACCAACGTCGCGATGAAGGGCGGCCTGATGTTCCAGAAGGTCAACGTGCCCATCCTCGGCGTCGCCGAGAACATGAGCTGGTTTGAAGACGCCGCCGGCACAAAACTGCCGGTCTTCGGGGAAGGCGGCGGCCAGCAGACCGCCGAGAAACTCGGCACCACCCTGCTCGGCCAAGTGCCGTTGTTCACCGACATCCGCGCCGGCGGCGACGCCGGTATGCCCGTCGCCGTGAGCGCGCCCGCCAGCAAGGCCGCACTAACCTTCCGCTCGATCGCCGAGGCGCTGCTTGTGCGCCTGAAAGTTTGAACCCCGCTGGTTGACACGCGCGACCAGAAACTTTTATTTTCATCCACAGATGACCAAAGTCGGCCAGCCTCGCATTTGTCTCCACCGCACCGTTGTGCTGGGCCGCTGCTGAATCGCCCACTGCCATGACGATCACTACCAAGAAGCCCACCGGCAGTCGCGAATTCGTCAAGCAGTCGAATCTTTATCAGGAGTTTCTGGCCGAGCGGGAGGAAATCCTCCGCCACAAATGGATCGAGTCGGAGCGCCTTGGTTACGACATCGGCTTTGAGCGGGCGCTGCTCGATTGGATCCGCAAACACCGCGACAAATGGCGCTCGGACCGCCGGGCCTTGCTTGCCGGGGCAAATCCGCCGGTCGGCGCTAAGAAGTAACCGGCTGCGCTGGTTGGAGCCGGGCAACAAAAAGGCCGGTCCGAGGACCGGCCTTAAAAATGTTCGGCCTGCGCCGGAGCCTTACTTGATCTCTTTGTGCAGCGTGTGGCGCTTGAGGAAGGGATTGTATTTCTTCTTCTCAATGCGCTCGGTGACGGTCTTCTTGTTGCGCCTGGTGAGGTAGCGCGAGACAGGTTTACCCTCTTTGCGGGCTTCGGTGCACTCTAGGATGACGACTTCTTGCATGGTGGAAAGGTGTTAAAGGGTGGAGAGCAAAGCCGCGCGGTCGCCTCGTGCAACCAAAATCTTCTCCGGCAGGGTGTCCGCCTGCCGGCAGGCCACTTACAAAATATTCGGCGGCCTCACGCGCCGACTTTCTTTTCGGTCAGCGGCATCATCACGCCGCGGCGGAACAGCGTCACCTGCCCTGTGCTCGACGAGACCACGATCGCAATGCATTCCGCGGCGACCGAAATCGCGGCGGCGGCGGCGTGGCGCGAACCAAGCCCGCTCGGTAACGAGTGATTGTAGTCCGCAGTCTGGATCAACGAGCCCGCCGACTCCACCACCCCATCGCCCCGGATGACGAAAGCCCCGTCGATCGACGAGAACTCCTTGACGGTCTCGTCCATGAACGGATTGAGGATGTTCCGGTCCTCTTCTTTGTAGCCGTAAAATGGATTCAGCACGAGCGGCTTGATGGTGCGCTGGACATTCTCGCTGTCGCCCACGACGAACAGACAGCCCACCGGGCGCCCTTCGCGGCCCTCGACCGCCAGCTCTGTGGCGACGCCAATCACGCGCTCGAGCACCTCGGGCTTCACGTCCTCGGGCAGCAAATCCGTGTGGCCGGTCAGCAGCGTCTGGAATTCCTTCTCCACGTCGACGACCACGATGGTGTCGAACTGGTTGCTGCCCGCGATGCCGCCCACGCAGCAGATGCGATCCGTGAATTTCACCAGCCCGCGCGTGAGCGCCACCAGCACCGCGCTGCGCAATTGCGCCATGCGCTGGCTGGAGAACGAGCGCACTTGGATCGTGTCGCTGTAGCGTCCCGGGCGGTCCTCCGTCTCGGCGAGGTTGCGCGAGACGAGGATGGTCTTGATCGCCGGTTTCCATTTGGGCGCCTCGAAATGCGCGGCGAAGGTGTCGCCGAAAATCATCAGTCCGTTGCAGCCGCTGCCGCGCGCGACTTTCGCCGCCTCGCGCAGCACGGTGCGGTTGACGCGGTTTTGCTGGAGCGGCGCGACCTTGGCCGAGATGCCGCCAAAGCCCGCGAAGAGTCGCTCGTAAAGCGTGTCGATGTCCGGGGCCTGCACGAGGCTGTCGACGAAATCCTGCTCTTTCATCAGCCGCGCGATGGAAGCGAGCACTTGCAGGTAATCGCGCGCCTTCTCGCCGGCGATCAGCATGATCACCAGACGCACGGGCTCGGTCTCGACCGTGCCGTCGTAACGGATGCCGTAGTGGCTCCGGCCCACGGCGAGGATGTAGCGCCGGCCCATCTTCGCGCGCACGTGCGGCAACGCCACGCCGAGGCCGAGGTAGGTCGTCATCGTGCTCTCGCGGCGCAGCAGGCCCTTGAGCAGCGCGTCCCGGTTCAGGTCGGGAAAACGCTCGACCGTCAGGCCGAGCAATTCCACGAGCGCGCCCTCGAGATCGGCGCTGGCCAGATCGACGACGCGGCCGCGGGTGATGTATTTGTCTAGCCGCATGGGAGCTACAGTTTAGCGCTGAGGGTTGAGAGTTGAGTGTCGAAATTCGGTTTCGGCTGCGCCCGCGGCACGTTGGCTCTCAACTCCGGACTCTCAGCTCTCAACTTCACATCACTTCTCCCATTCGAGCGCGCCCTTCTTCACTTCGTAGAAGAGGCCGAGCACGAGGACGCCGAGGAAAAACAGCATCGGCGTCAGGATGGCGATATGGTTCGCCAGAAAATCGCGGTAGACGAACGTCCACGGGATGAGAAACACCACCTCGATGTCGAACAGGATGAAGAGCATCGCGGTGACATAGAACTTGACCGAGAAACGCGTGTGCGTGCTGCCCTCGGAGAGGATGCCGCACTCGTAGGCGGCGTCCTTGATCTTGCCGCCGAACGCGCGCTGGCCGAACAGATGGCTGGCGGCGATGATCCCGCCCGTGATGACGGCGGCGAGGACGACTTGGAGGAGGATCGGGAGATAGGCGGCGGAGCTCACAGCCTGAGAGTTGCCGCGCCGCGCCGCGGTTCAAGGGGAAATTTTCATCCGGGATCACCAAGGAGCAACGCAGTGCCGTCCGGCCCGCACCCCACGCCGACAACGCGCTCGACTCGAAGGCAGGATCGGCCCGAAATGACCGTATGAAAAAACACTCGCTGATGGTTCCGATTTTAGCGGCGGTTCTGCTCGCGGGCTTTCTGGCCGCTGGCTTTGGTGAAGCACCGAGCAAACCCGCCGCCGGGTTGTCCGGCGCGTGGAAAGGCGGAGTGCTCGGCACTTCCGGCTGGCTGGCGGACATGAAAGGTCTCGCGTTCATGTATGTCTTCAACGCCGACGGCACCATGACGGAGTCGTCCAACTACGACGCCTTCCCCCCGGGCCCGCCCGCCTATGGCGTGTGGCGCAAGGTCGGCGAACGGCAATACGAAGCCCGCTATGAAGTCTTTCTGACCAAGGCCGTCGCCATCATGGACGAGATCGCCAAAGGCAACGGTTGGGTCCCAAACGGCTACGGTGTGCTCTCGCAGAAAATCACCCTCTCGGAGGACGGCGGCAGTTTCGAATCCACCATCAAGTTTGATCTCTTCGACCAACAAGGTAAACCCATGGCAGGCGGCGGCGAAGCCACCAGCCACGGGGAACGGATTCGATTCTGAGCAGTCGGCAAACGACGACCAACCCCGCGGCGAATGCCACCTCGCGCGCCTCCTCGGCCGCGGCGCGTAGGACGACAACCCGAACCCTTAGCGCCGCCCGCGCCAAAGCAACCCAGAAAAGCCTTACCATTGGCACTTGGTTCTTGCTCCAACGCGACTGACTCCCTGCATGCACCCCGCCCCAGTAAGGCTATCGAGTAAGGGCGAATAACACTGTTAGGCAAAAACAAACATACACCATCATGAGCGAAGTCACCCACGAACAAATCGGAAAGCTAGCAAAACTCATCGCGGACTGTGCTAAAATCCTGGACATCGAACTCGAAAAGCAGACCGAGTTGCTCCAAGAGCAGAATAAGTTACTTGAAGCACTCGTTGATCGCTTGGGCGGCTCATAAGAGTTGGGTGGAAGAGCCTAACCAGTAGGAATGAGAAGGCGTAGAGAGCCTCGCTCGCGGGAGCGGGAGTCGTAATCTACGTCTTATGACCACCGACAACATTACCATTGGCTTGGACCTCGGGGATCGCCGCCACGCGGCCTGCGTCCTCAGTGCCTCGGGCGGCATCGTCGCCGGGGAAGCGATCACCAACACCCGCGAGTGCCTCACCGCGTTCGCCTCCCGCCACCCGGGTGCCACCTTCGTGATGGAGACCGGCACGCACTCGCCGTGGGTCAGCCGGTTGCTCCAGTCGCTCGGCCACCCGGTGCTCGTGGCGAACGCGCGCAAGCTGCGCGCCATCTCCGCGAGCCACACCAAGAGCGACGACGCAGACGCGCAGATGCTCGCGCGGCTCGGCCGGGCCGACCCGCAGCTGCTCAGCCCGGTGCGCCACCGGAGCGAAGCGACGCAGCGCGCGCTCGTGCGGCTCAAAGTGCGCGAGGCCCTCGTGCGCAGCCGCGTCAACCTCGTCAACTCCGTGCGTTTCCTGCTGAAGAGCCTCGGGGTCTTCGTCTCCTCCTCGATCAAAGCGCTGGCCTTCACGCGCAAAGTCCGCGCGCAACTCGCGCCCGCCGACGCGGCCCTGGTCGCCCCACTGCTCGCCGCCATCGACGAACTCAACGCGCAGGTCAAAGCCCTCGACCTCGAACTCGAAACGCTCGCCGCTGAAACCTATCCCGCGACGGAGCGCCTGCGGCAGATCCCGGGCGTGGGCCCGCTCACCGCGTTGTGCTTTGTCCTGACGCTCGAATCGCCCGAGCACTTCGCGCACGCGCGCTCCGTCGGGCCGTATCTGGGCCTGGTGCCGCGGCGCGATCAATCGGGCCAGAGTGACAAGCAGCTGGGCATCACCAAGGCCGGCCACGTGCAGCTCCGCTGCCTGCTGGTCAACTGCGCGCACTACATCCTCGGCCCCTTCGGCCCGCCGTGCGCGCTCCGCGCGGCCGGTGAACGCCTCGCCGCGCGCGGCGGCAAGTCCGCGAAGAAACGCGCCGTGATCGCCGTCGCGCGGAAACTTGCCGTGACCTTGCTCGCCCTCTGGAAAACCGGAGCCGACTACCGGCCGCAGCCTGCGGTGAGTCCGTCGAATCCGCCACAGACGTTCCCGTTGCCGCCCGCCGTGAGCCCGTCGAACCGGCAGGCCGCGTGAGTCCCCCCGTCCCGCACCTGCCACCCCAACCTTTTTCCCGTCCACCCAGGTCTAATCCTTTGGCCACTGCGATCTGGCGCCAGCGTGAGCGTTCGCTCAACGCGCTAACAAGCAAGCAGGGCCGCCCTTTTCCGAAGCACCTTGGATTCCTCCCTGCACCGCGCGGCCATTGACGCCGCCAACCCGAGTGCGTATGGAAGCCTGACCGAATCGAGTAGAGGAGTAGAGGGTCGGGCTTTGTAGTGTGTAGTGTGCGGGACTGAAATGATATCAGGCTGCGGAAATTGATGTGATCGGCGCGCAGGCGTGGCTTGACCTGCGCTTAATAATCGCTTTATAGAGACGATATGACGACGCTCTCTCCCACCAAGGCCCGGGCCAACCTCACGCACTGGCTCAAGAAAGCCTCCGCGGGGGAGGACATCGGCATCCTCTGCGGGGACAAGGTCATCGCCCTGCGCCCGGTGCGCGTGTTTTCCGAGGACTCCGACTACGCCAAGCGCGAGTATGGCGCGACCGATGGCGAGCTGGAGGCCTTCGTGAAGC
>JANXWT010000165.1 GCA_025351035.1 Opitutia bacterium
GATCCCGACACCGGCCGCGAGCAGCGCGATGCCGCTGATGACAAACGAGCCGGCCGCGACGACATCGGCGACCTTGGCAAAAGCCCCGATGAGCGAATCGTTCGAGTAGGTTTCAAAATCATCCTCCTGCTCGGGGCGCAGGCCGCGCACAATGCGCATCGCGGTGACGGCCTTGTCGAGCGTGTCGTTGTAGACCATCTGGCTGAGCGCCTGCGTCGCGATGTTGATGCTGCGTTTTTCCCCGCCATAATCGGAGAGGAAGCGCGTGATGGGAATCATCGCGATATTGTCGCCGCTGCGGCCGAACTGACTGCCCTTTTCCGCGAAGACGCCAATAACGGTGTAGGTGTGGCCCTTGATCTTGACGATGTGGTTGAGGGGACTCTCCGCGGTGAAGAGCCGCTTCACGATGTCTTGCCCGATGATGACGACCGGGCGGCCGAGATCGATGTCCTCGGGCGTGAAGTTTCGGCCCAACTCGACCGTGTATTGGTTGGTCGTGAGAAAATTCTCGTTGCTGCCGCCGAAAGTCATGCCCGGGGTCGTCTTGCGGCCGTTGTAGGAGACCTGGCCGCCCGCGGTCTGATCGAACGTCTTCAGGCAGATCAGGTCGGACTTGCCCTCCATGAGGCGCTTGTAACGCATGGCCTGCTCGAGGGTGATGTCGCGGCGCAGGTCGTATTTGCGGCGGTTGTTGCCGCCGCCGCCGGTGAGGGGATACTTGGCGAATTGGACAATGTTGGACCCGAGGAAACTGAGCCCTGACTCGATGGAACTGCGCAATGCCGTGACCGCCGTCATGACGCCGATGACGGAGAAGACGCCGATTGTTATACCGAGCATCGTAAGCGAAGAGCGGAGCTTGTTCATTCCGAGTGAACCCAGGGCCATGCGGAGGATTTCGGAAAGTCTCATTGAAAGTCAGCGGATAATTTACTCGTAGCGCAGAGCGACGACGGGATCGAGCCGCGAGGCGCCCCAGGCGGGCGCGAAGCCGGAGACGATGCCGGTGAGCACCGAGACGAGCACGCTGACGACGACGAGGTCGGGCGAGAACTCCACCGGAAAATTCGGCGCGCTGGAACGAATGCCGAGGAACAGCAAAAATGACACGATCATGCCGACGACCCCACCGATGAGGCAGATGGACACGGCCTCGATGAGGAATTGCATGAGGATCGAGCGGCGGCGCGCGCCGAGGGCCTTGCGGGTGCCGATCTCCTTGGTGCGCTCCTTCACGGAGACGAAGGTGATGTTCATGATGCCGATGGCGCCGACGAAGAGCGCCAGGCCGGTAATGAAGAGGCCGGCCAGCGCGATGCCCTGCTTGATGGGATCAAGCTGCGCCTTGAAGGCCTGCTGCTCGTTGATCGAAAAATTGTCGCGCTCGCCCAGAATCTGGCCGCGCACGAGACGCATGGCGCCGGTGAGCTCCTCCTTGGCTTCGGCGAGGCGGGTCTTGTCGCGGGCTTTCACCCGGATCTCGGTATTCTGGTCACGGACCGAGAAATATTTCGCGTAGGCCGTGATCGGGATCACTGCAAGGTTGTCGAAGCTGAACAGGCCGAGAAACTCGCCCTGCTTGGCGTAGACTCCGATGACCGTGAAGGGATGGCCATTGAGCATCACGGACTCGTCGAGCGGCGAGCGATTGGGGAAGAGTGCTTGGGCGACATCGTAACCGAGGACGCACACTTCACGTCCGGAATTGGCCTCGGCCTCGTTGAAAAAACGGCCGTCCTCATACTCGGCGGCGTTCAGGCGCACATAGTCGGCGGTGACCCCGAGGGTGAAGACGCCGTTCAACTTGGCGTCGCCGATCTTCACCGTAGTCGAGCGCTGGGCCACGGGCACGGCGACCTCCAGCAGGGAGTTCGGTGAATTGACGATGAGGCGGTTGAGGCGCTCAGCCTGTTCCGGGCGGTAGGCGGGGCGGTTGAGGTAGTTCCAGAAATCATCGACCGGGCCCCAAGGAAACCGCTGCACATAGAGCACATCGTCGCCCAGCATGGCGAGACTGCTCTGGAAACCGACATCGATGCCGCGAATGGCCGTGCCCATGAGTGTGACAGCGACGATGCCGATGATGACGCCGAGGGCGGTGAGGACGGAGCGTAGTTTGTTCGCCCGGATCTGCGCCTCGGCGATCCGGAAACATTCGAGAAATTCGTTCAGGAAACGGCGCATGGTCAGCGAGGTTAGTTCTGCCGCGCATCGCTCTCGATCAACCCGTCGCGAAGGCGGACGATACGACGGGCGTGCCGGGCGATGTCTTCCTCGTGGGTGACGACGATGATGGTGTTGCCCGCAGCGTAGAGGTCTTCCAGAAGCTGCATGATCTCCTCGCCGGTGCGGGAGTCGAGGTTGCCGGTGGGTTCGTCGGCGAGAATGATGGAGGGATTGTTGACGAGCGCGCGGGCGATGGCCACGCGCTGGCGCTGGCCGCCGGAAAGTTCGTTGGGCTTGTGGTCCATACGGTCGCCGAGGCCGACATTGGTCAGGACCTGCGCCGCGCGCGCGCGGCGGGCCGCAAGGGTCATGCCGGCATAGATGAGTGGCAGCTCGACGTTGTGCAAGGCGTTGGAGCGCGGGAGCAGGTTGAAGGTCTGGAAGACGAATCCGATCTCGCGGTTGCGGATGTCGGCCAGCTCGTCGTCGGTCATGCGCGAGACATCCTTGCCGCTGAACTGGTAGTGGCCGCTCGTCGGCGTATCGAGGCAGCCGAGCATGTTCATGAGGGTGGACTTGCCGCTGCCGGACGGTCCCATGATGGCGAGGTATTCATTGCGGCGAATGGTGAGCGCGATGCCGCGCAGGGCGTGAACGGTTTCGGAGCCCATCTGGTAGAGCTTCGTCACGCCGGCGATCTCGATGACCATGTCGCCCGGCGGCCGGAAATTGCGCACGGCGGGGGCGGCGGGGGAAGTGGAGAGAGTCATGGCGGATTCGTAGTGCGACGGGATTGGCAACCCCGCCCGACGATTACTTGGCGTCGTCCTTCTTGATCTTTTCGATCATGATCTTGCTGCCGTCCTTGAGCTTGCGGCTGATGGCCGCGTAACTGCCGGCGACAATCTCCTCACCGGCTTTCAGGCCGCTCTTGATCTCGATATAAGTGTTGTCGGCGAGGCCGGTCTCGACCGCGCGTGACTTCACGGTGGTGCCGGACTTGACGAAGACGATGGACTGGATCGCGTCGCGATTGCGGCGGGCCTCCTCGCGTTCGGTGGCGAGCTCGAGATCATTGCCCGAGCGCTCCTTGGCTTCCTTCGCCTTCTGTTTTTGGGCTTCCTCGAAATTCTTGCCGCCGGCGGCGCGGGCGGTGACACTCTGGATCGGCACGGTGACCACCTTGGCGACGGTTTGCGTCTCGATGTCGACGGTTGCGCTCATGCCCGGGCGCAGCTTGGCGTCACGGTCGGTGATGCTGATCTTTACGAGAAAATTCGTGACTTCGTCGGAGGCCGAGGCGGCCAGGGCGGCCTGCGAGCTGGTCGCTCCCGTTGAGAGCGACGAGCTGCTGATCTCGCGCACCGCGCCGTTGAATTTGCGGCTGGAAAACGCGTCGACGGTGACAATGGTGTGGTCACCGACCTTGACGTTGATGATGTCGTTCTCGTTGACCTTCACGCGAACTTCCATGCTTGCGAGATTGGCGATGCGCATGATTTCGGTGCCGGCGAACTGGCCCGTGCCGACGACGCGTTCGCCAACCTCGCTCGTCAACGCGCTGATGGAACCGTCCATCGGGGCGTAGATGGCGGTCTTGGAGAGTTGGTCGCGGAACTGGCTGAGCAGGCCCTCGGTGCGACGGATTTGCGCGAGCGCGTTGTCGTAGTTGGCTTGGGCGACCTCGAGGCCAGTTTTGGCGGCAGTATATTCCGAATCGGAAATCAGCTTCTTGCCGAAGAGATCGTCGCTGCGCTTGAAGTCCTCCTGTGCTTTCAGCAACTGGGCCTTGCCTTGCACCGCGGTCGTGCGGGCGGCGACAAGACCGGCTTCCTGCTGTTCCATCTGCGCTTGGTAGAAGTCGGGTTTGATCTTCACCAGCAGCTCTCCCTTCTTGACGCTGTTGCCCTCTTTGAAGGGCAGCTCGATGATTTCACCGGAAACCTCCGGGGAAATTTTGACCTCGATCTCGGGCTGGACTTTGCCGGTTGCCGTGACGAGATGGGTGATGGTGCGGACAACCGCCTTCTCGGTCGTGACCGGGATCGGTTTCTCTCCCTGGTTTTTGGCCGCGATTACCGCGACGACGACGACTGCCACCACCACCACCCCGAGGATGATGAACAGCGTGCGCCGGGACTTCTTTTTCACCGCGGGAGCCGCGGAAACATTGAGATTTGGGACAGGTGCGGAGGACATGGGAATCAGTTGGGAGAAGGCGAGGGTTAGTTCGAACGGAAAGACAGAAATTCAGCCAGCCGAATCCGCGGGCCAGAGCGAAAAACGGCCGGGCTCCGGTTTCCGGGAGAGGCCGGCGACAACGCGCGTGGCATCCGTAAAAACACAGAGGGGCCCCTGCGGGCCCCTCTGCAACACAACTGATAACTACGAACGTGCGCAGTAAAAACGGAGCCCGGGTGAAAAGAAAACCTCGCTGCGATGAACGCCCCGAAGATTGCGGCCAAACGCCCATGCGGACGGACCAAAGTCTGCGCATGGGTAAGCCGGTTGGACATGGACCAATTACACACCACATCGGCCCGGAGTCGCAGCGTAATTTGGGATAAACGGCAGCGTGACCGGATAGGCGGTGCCCTCGGGGAAGCGCACTAAAAAACGAAACTGCGACTGACCTGGGATCGCGTTCCCCAGTCTGTGCACAGAGAATCGACTGGATACGCTTCCCTGCGTCTGTTGTCCTAGCCGCTCCCCACTTTACCATGGCAAAGTCTATATTAGTCACCGGTTCGTCAGGCCTCATCGGCTCCGAAGTCTGCGTCTACTTCGCCCGCGAGCTCGGCTATACCGTCCACGGCCTCGACAACAATCAGCGCGCCGTCTTCTTCGGTTCATCAGGCGACACCCGCTGGAACCAGCAGCGCCTCGCCGCCGACCTGAAGGGCTTCGTCCACCACGAACTCGACATCCGCGATCGCGCCGGCGTCCTCGCGCTCGTCAAGTCGCTCAAGCCGTCCGTCATCGTCCACACCGCCGCGCAACCTTCGCACGACCGCGCCGCCGCCATCCCGTTCGACGACTTCGACACCAACGCCACCGGCACGCTCAACTTCCTCGAGGCCGCGCGCCAGGCCTGCCCGGAGTCGCCGTTCGTGCACATGAGCACGAACAAGGTCTACGGCGACACGCCGAACTCCATCAAGCTGGTCGAGCAGGCCACGCGCTGGGACTACGCCGACCCGGCCTACGCGCACGGCATCCCGGAGACGTTCACCATCGACCAGTCGAAGCATTCGCTCTTTGGCGCATCGAAGGTCGCCGCCGACGTCATGGTGCAGGAATACGGCCGCTACTTCGGCCTGCCCACCTGCGCGCTGCGCGGCGGCTGCCTCACCGGCCCCAACCACAGCGGCGTCGAGCTGCACGGCTTCCTCTCCTACCTCGTGAAGTGCAACCTCGAGAGCCGCGAATACCGCATCTTCGGCTACAAAGGCAAGCAGGTGCGCGACAACATCCACTCGCACGACGTCGCGCGCTTCATGGCCGCGTTTGTCGCCGCGCCGCGCGCGGGCGAGGTCTACAACCTCGGCGGTGGCAAGGCCAACTCCTGCTCCATCCTCGAGGCCTTCGCCCTCACCGAAAAATTCACGGGCAAGAAACAGGTCTCCACCTATGTCGACCAGGCCCGCACCGGCGACCATATCTGCTACTACTCCGACCTCCGCAAGATGCGCGCCCACTATCCGACGTGGGACATCACGCAGTCGCTCGAGGAAACCATCCGCCAGATCGTCGAGGCATGGAAGGTCCGCAATAAACCCGCCTGAACGGATAGGTTATAATGAGCGCGTATCTGTTCATATGGAATCCAAAGCGCTGGACTTGGGTAGACCACGCAGATGCCATCTATCGCGTAAATAACGGCGACCAATACGATATGTATTGGAGTTGTGGTAACACGAAGAAGATCGCAATAGGCGACACCTTCTTCTTGATGAGGCTAGGAAAGGAACCAAAGGGAATCATTGGTTGTGGGTATGTCTCATCCACCCCGTATGAGCTCCCGCACTGGGATGAACAAAAGGCTGCCGACGGCAAGTTGGCGCTCAGAACGGATCTCTTGTTCAAGGCGCTCTCTGATCGACCCATGATCTTCCTAGGTGAATTGCAGCGCCGCTATCCTGACTACAACTGAACCCCGCAAGGCGGAGGCCAGACCATCTCAGAGCCAATCGCTAGTGAGCTATTTTTAGAGTTTCAGCGCAGCGTGGGATTTAGCTTTACCCCTGAGTCGCCAGCCGAGGTCAAACTCTACGCCGAGGGGAAAAGCAGGACGACCACGTCCAAGACCTATGACCGTAGTCCGCAGGCCCGCCAGGCGTGCATCGAGCACTACGGCTATAATTGTGCTGTCTGTGGCTTTAATTTCGAGACGGCCTACGGGGCCATTGGCACCACCTATATCGAAGTCCACCACCTGCGGCCGGTTGCCGATGCCGGCGAGGAGTATCTCATTGATCCGGTTAAAGACCTGCGCCCGGTATGTGCTAACTGTCACCGGATGCTTCATCGGCGTAGGCCGCCTCTATCAATTGATGAGCTGCTCACGCATAACAATTCGCTGAAGGTGCGACGGCCATGACGGGCCGCAGCCTAATCGCAAACATTAGCCTCGGCAGCGCCCGCTTACAGTGTCACCACGTCAATCGTGGCGATTTTCGTCGGGGGTGATTCCCATTTGCCCCACGAGCCGTCCCATTGGATGGGGGTGCCATTGAAATCGACATCACCGGCCTTCCCGCCGCGAAAGGCGACGAGTATCCGGTTCATACCGTCGGCTGAGTTAGTTGCTATCGGCTCGCGTGGTCACCACCCGTCGAGACCCTACTCGCCATCGGCTCCGAACATGGCGCCACCCACGTGCCCAACTGCGAGGCCTAATCCATGCAGCCACTCCGCCTCACTCCACACTTGCCACAGTATTAAAGTCTTAGCTTAGTCTGGCGATGCGTCACACCGGCCTCAGCGCCTCGCTCGCCGTTTTTGTCCTGTTTGCGGCCAAGGTTCTCGCCCAGCCCGCTCCGCCGTCGCAGACCTACGTCGCCAATATCGGCGCGTCGCCCCTGAAGGCGCCGCTCACCGCGGCCTTCGCCCCGGGCACGACGTTCACGATGGAGGGTTGGTTTTTTCTCACCACCCGAACACCCTTTGGCTGGCTCATGGGCAAGGGGCCGGCCACGAATAACGGTCAGCAGGTCGGGTTCGGCCTGTTTCTCGATCCCGACGGAGCGCAGCTCAGTTTTTTCACGAGCGCCGGAGACTCAGGCAGCGTCCGAATCATCAGCACGCCGACGGCATTTCCGCTTCAGACGTGGACCCATGTGGCCGCGGTGATGGACAACGGGGTGACCAGGCTGCTGATCAATGGCCAGGTAGTGGCCGCGGGGACAAGCTCCGGGCCACCGCTCAACCTGCCGTCCGTTGCGCTCGGGATCGGAATTGCCTACCTGGAAAATGGCGACCGTAACTTCCAGTCTTTTCCCGGCTATGCCCGGCAGGTGCGTTTCTGGAACGTCGCCCGCACCGCGGCGCAAATTTCCACCGCACTGGCGGAGACGCTCCCGACCGACCACACCGGCCTCATCGCCGATTGGCCGCTCGACGAGAGCAGCGGCACCAACGCGCGCGACCTCAGCGGTGCCGGTCGCAGCCTGTCGGCCAGCGGCATTGTCTCCGGTCTGACATCCGTGGTGAATGCCGGGCCATTTTTCTCCGCGGGCACGCCCACGCCGGTCGCCAACGGACCGCTCGGACTGATCATCAACAGCGTCCTGATGGATTTCGATTCCGACGGCGACAAAGACCTGATCGTGCTCGACACGACAACCTCGGTGAGCGCCCCGGCAACTCCCGTCCGGTTGCGCGCCTATCGGAATAACGCGGGCACGTTTGCTGACGTCACCAACGCCGTGCTCGGAAACGTGACGATGTTCACTCCGCGCCACGCCATCGTGGCCGACTTCAACGGGGACGGCCTGCCGGACCTTTTCGTCGCAGGTCATGGCTGGGATAACTTCCCTTGGCCGGGTGAACAATCCAGAATCCTCATCCGGAATGCGAGCGGCCAGCTCGTCGATGAAACGGCGTCCCGTCTGCCGCAGCACGCCTGCTTTACCCACAATATCGCCGTCGCGGATATCGATAGGGACGGCGATCTCGACCTCTACATGGGCAACATTGGTGGCGGCGATCCCAACATCGGCCCGCGCTTCTACATGAATGACGGCACCGGTCATTTCACCGAAACCACGGACCGGATTCCGGCGGATATCGCGAACCGCGGTCCGGGTAAGGTCTACACGTCTTGTCTGCTGGTGGATGTGAATGGCGACGGCCATCCGGATCTGGTTCTCGGCGGTGATGCCGCCAACGAACTTCTGCTGAACGACGGCACCGGCCACTTTGGGCGCGACCCTCGCTTTGTGCTGCCGCCGCGGCTCTTTACCGGCGGCGCCGTCACCGTGGCAATCGCGACCGCCGATTTCAACGGCGACGGCAAGCCCGACCTGCTGCTTTCCACCACCGGCGGCTCGCATCTGATGGGGGATGGAACCACAACGACCGGCTATGCCGCCGCTGGTTTGCAGCTGCTGCTCAACAATGGCGACGGCACCTTCACCGACGCGACCCC
>JANXWT010000180.1 GCA_025351035.1 Opitutia bacterium
GAGCGTGAGAGTTTCGCCGAGCAGTTGGAGCAGCAGACGATTCCGGCTGGCACCGAGGGCACCGCGCACGGCGAGTTCGCGGCGCCGCGCCGCGCCGCGCGCGAGAAGCAGGCCGGCGACATTGGCGCAGGCGACGGCGAGCGACAGACCGGTGAGCGCGAACAGCGCGGTGCTGGCGACAGTGACGATGGTATGCATTTCGCCGGGGAAACGGCTGGAAGAAGCCACCACGATGCCGCGACCCTTGTTGGAGTCGGGATAAGTTTTCTCGAGGCGCTGCGCGATGAGCGAGAGTTCGGTCTGCGCCTGTTTGACCGTGACGCCGGGCTTGAGGCGCGCGATGTCCATGAGGAAGGAGTTGCCGCGGTTGCGGAGGAGTTTTGAGCCCGGCTCGAGAATTTCCACGATGGAGAACGGTGCCCAGAAATCGGCGGCCATGATGCTGCTGCCATCGAAGCCCGGCTCGGCGACGCCGACGACGGTGACGGGTGTGTTGTTGTCGAGCACGGAGCGGCCGATGACGGACGGATCGCCGTTGAAGCGGCGCTGCCAGTAACGGTGGCTGAGAATGATCTCGGCGGTGGGCTGGTCGGTCTGGGTGAAGTCGTGGCCGATGGCGAAACGCGTGCCGAGCACGGCAAAGAAATTCGGTGAGAGCATCTGGGCGAAAGCGCTCTCGGCTTGGCCGTTGACCGCGAGCCCCGACGGGCGTGAACCGAACTGGGCGGCGGCGATGTCGGTAAAGACCGTGTTCTGCGCGCGATAGTCAAGGTGGTCCTGCCAGCCGAAGTTGTCGAAGCCCGACCCGTCCTGCGAGCGGCCGAGATCCACGAGCGATTTTTCATCGACGATGCCGGGGCGACTGCGGAGCAGAAGCGATTCGAAGACGCTGAAGACGGCGGTCGTGGCGCCGAGGCCGAGGGCGATAGTGGAGACCGCGAGGAGCGTGAAGCCGCGGGCTTTGGCCAGCGGGCGAAGAGCAGTGGAGAGAATGTTCATGGAGTAGGAATCAGAGATGGAGAAAATATTATTCGGTCCGGAGAGCCTCGGTCGGATCGACGCGGGTGGCGCGAAGCGCCGGGACAATGCAGGCAAAGGCGGCGACAAGGGTGAAGAGAGCCGCGACGGCCGCGAAGACCGCGGGGTCGAAGGGTTTCACGTCGTAGAGCGCCTGCTGCAGCAGGCGGCTGCCGATGAGCGCCCCACCGAGGCCCAAGGCGAGGCCGAGGCCGACCGAGGCGGCAGCGCCGCGCAGGATCAGGCGGAGAATGTTGCCGGTGTCGGCGCCGAGTGCCATGCGCACGCCGATCTCGCTGGTGCGTTGGGCGACGGCGTAGGCCATTACGGAATAGATGCCGACAGCGGCGAGCAGCGCGGCGATGCCGGCGAAGGTGATGAGCAGCGCCATGGTCACGCGCTGGACGCCGATGGAATTGCGGACGAGATCGTCGACGGTCTCGGCCTGGGCCAAAGCGAGATTGGGATCGAGTTCCTTGAGCACGCGGCGGAGCACCGGGATGGTCGCGGCGGCTTGCAAACCGGGTTTGGCCTGCGCGACGACCACCATGAACGCGCCGCCGCGCTGACTGCGCGGATAATAGATTTCATCGGGCGCGGGGGAAGTAAGGCCCGAGGCCTTGACGTCGTGAATGACGCCGACGATGCGCACGGCGTCGGTGCCGGTGCGGCCGGTGAGCAGATTTTTATCGAGGGCGGTCGCGCCGGGGAAAAGTTTTTTGGCGAGGCTCTCGTTGATGAGGACAACGCCGTCGCCGCCGTTGCGATCATCGGCGTTGAAGAAGCGGCCTTCGCGCAACTGCAGGCCGATCGCGGCGGGATAACCGACGGTGACCATGCGGGCGGCAGCGATGGGCCGCTCAGTGAGCGGGGGGAGGGAACTGCCCTGCACGGCGTAGGGCGAGAAATTGTCGGAGCCGGTGAGTGGCAGACCGAACGCGGCTCCGGCGGCGGCGAACTCGGGGGTTTGGTCGAGCCGCTCCTGCAGGCGGCGGTAGAATTCGCGCCTAAGTTCGGGCGTGTCGTATTTGGAGGCGGGGAGATTGATGAGGCCGTAGGACCGGCCTTCGGTGGCGAAGCCGAGCTCGGATTTCTGGAGCTTGTGGAAACTCACGACAAGTAGTCCGGCGCAGATGAGGAGGGTGAGAGACAGCGCGACCTGGGCCACGACGAGGAAATGGCGGAAGGATTTCGCCGCGGCACCGCCACCGGAGCCGCGCGTAGAGTCCTTGAGAACGGTCTGCACGTCGGTGCGCGAGGCCTGCAAGGCTGGATAGATACCGATCAGCAGCGCCGCGAGCAGGGCGACCGCGACGGAGAAGAGGAGCACGCCGGGGTTGAGGGCGATTTCGTCGGCGCGCGGGAGCTGTTGGCCGGCGAGCAGCTGGATGCCGCGGATGCTCCACCAGGCGAGTAGAACTCCGAGGGCCCCGGCGACGGCACTGAACACCACGCTTTCGGCGATAAACTGGCGGATTACCTCGATGGAGCGTGCGCCGAGCGACATACGGACGGCGATTTCCTTCTGGCGGGTGCTGACGCGGGCGAGGAAAAGATTGGCGACATTGGCGCAGGCGATGAGGAGCACGGCGGCGACGGCACCCGCGAGCGTCCAGAACGTGCGGCCGAGATCGCCGAGGACTTGCTGAGCGAGCGGGCGGACTTCGTTCTGAATGTCCGCGTCGACGTGGGAAGGATGGGCGGCTTTGAATTGCTTCACCATCTCGGCCACACGCAGGTTGGCTTGGGCGAGCGTGAC
>JANXWT010000185.1 GCA_025351035.1 Opitutia bacterium
GCGGCGCGCGTCGGCGTCGAACACACCGGGCTGGGCGCGCACGAAGTCGAGCATCTTGGCGTCGACCTGGTCGAAGGTGAGCTGGATGTCGGGCGAGTTGGAGCGCGCGTAGTTTTCTGGGATAGCGGCTTTGAGGATGGATTGCGCGTTGAGCGCGGCCACGACGACGATTGTGCCGAGGGCGAGGACGAACCCGATGAAACCGATTTGCCGGCGGTGCTGCCGGAAATCGCCGACGATCTTGCGCCATTGGGTGTTCATTTGCGGGGAGAGTTCTGGCGTTCGTCGGAGAGGACGAGACCGTCTTTGAGGTGGATGACGCGGTCGGCGTGGCGCGCGAGGTTGGCGTCGTGAGTGACGATGAGCAGCGTTTTGCCCTCGCCGATGAGCACGTCGAAAAGGTTGTCGACGGCGGAGGCGGTCTCGCTGTCGAGATTGCCGGTCGGCTCGTCGGCGAGGAGAAGCGGCGGATCGTTGGCGAGGGCGCGGGCGATGGCGGCGCGCTGCTGCTGTCCACCGGAGAGCGTCGAGGGAAGTTTCAGCGCTTGGTCGGAGAGGTCGACGAGCTTGAGCAACTCGTGCGTTCGCGGGCGGCGTTTCTCGACGGGAATTTTGCCGACGAAATCCATCGCGAGCATGATGTTCTCCTCGATTGTGAGGGTCGGGAGGAGTTGGAAGAACTGGAACACGACGCCGAGGTTGGCGCCGCGCCAGCGGGCGAGTTGGTTTTCGGAGAGCCCGCCCAACCCTGCACCGGCGACTCGCACATCGCCGGTGCTCGCGCGGTCGAGGCCGGCGATGAGGTTGAGGAGGGTGGATTTGCCGCTGCCCGATTTTCCGAGGACGGCCACGTGCTCGCCGGCGGTGATGCGGAGGGTGATGCCGCGCAGCGCCTGGAAGGCTTGGCCGCCCGGGAGCGCGAAGGATTTGGTGGCGGCGGAGAGTTCGACGATGGCCGAAGGAGAGGTCATGGGAAGAAGCGGAGAGCTGAGAGTTGAGAGAACGGAAACTCGGCGAAGAGTTACTTGTGCTCGGGCTGGGCGGCGGCGGGAGCCGGCGGGCGCTTCATCGAGATGAAGTCGGTGTTGAGGAGCTTGCCCGCGGCATCGAACTGGAAGGAGCGTTTGGCGACGCGCTTGGCGAAGGCCAGTTCGGTCTGCACGACCTTGATGTCGCCTTCCTGCGTGATGGCGGTGACGCGGATTTTCGTCGGGCCGGGGATCATGGTCAGCGCCTGCACGAAGGCGTCGTGCATGTTTTTGTCGGCGGGCCAGCCTTCGATGATGTATTTCTCGGCGAGCTGCGGCACCATGGGTTTGCCGTCGCGGGTGAACAGCGCCTGTGCGAAACCGGACATGAAGTCAGCGACTTGTTTGTCTTCTTTCACGCCTTCGGCGAACGAGACCGGGGCGAGGACCGCGGGGGCCGCGGCCGGTGCGGCGCCGCCGTGCATGGCGGCCGACGCACCCGAGGGCATGCCGCCGTGTTGGGCGAGAAGGGAGGAGGTGGTGAGGGCAGGAGCGATGACGAGCAGGGCGAGGCGGATGGATTTCATGAGGGAGTTGGGAGGTTGAGGTTGGGGGAGAGAAACGAGATTCAGAAATGGCCGTGCGATTCGATCTTCACGGTGAACAGGTCGGTCGACTGGAGTTTGCCGTCGGCGGTGAAGGTCATGATTTTGCGGCGAGTTTGGCTGGGATAGCGGAACTCGACCTGCGCGGTGCGTTCGCCGTTTTTCTTTTCAAGAGCGCACACGACGATCGTGGTCGGACCGGCGATGCGGTTGATGCCTTGGGCGAACGCGGTGGGTGCTTCGAGACCGTCGGGCATCGGACCCATCGCGAAATCTGCGGCGAGACGCGGCAGCATGCGCTTGCCGTCGCGGAGCTGGATGGCGTCGGCTTCGACGCCGTCGGCGGTCGAGACCGTGGCGGTGATCTTCGGGCGCGGAGCCTTGAGCGGCGCGGCCGGCTCGCCGTGGAAGAAAGTTTTCAAGTCGGCCAACTGTGCGGGAGCGAACGCGGCGACAGACTCAACGGGGAAGGCCAAGCCGAGCGCGGGGGCGAAAATGAGAGCGGAGGCGGCGGGGAGTTTCATGGCGTTGCGGGGCTGGGCCGTTTAATAAGCGAGCACTTGCTAAACAAACAAGAACTAAATTTTATCCGCTCCGGAAACCGCTGCGCCGGTGACGCCTGCGATCGATAATCGCGCCGGGAAGACCCGACAAAAAAGCCCCGCCGGGACAGGCGGGGCTTGGGAAAACGAATCTGCCGGCGGCTCAGTCGCTGCCGTTGACGACCTTGTAGGCCGTGGCGGCCGTGGCACCGCCGGCAAAGCAGGCGACGAGGTAGATCCAGAGGCTGCCCCAGCTGACGACGCCCATCGCGCACAGGCCGATGGCGACCGCGGGATTGAACGCGCCACCCGAGACGCCGCCGACCGCGTAGGCGCCGGCGAGCACGGTGAAACCGATGGCGAATCCGTAGAAGGAATTGCCGCTCGTGCCCTTGGCCGTCGCGACGTTCAGCACGACCCACACGAGCGCGAAGGTGAAGAGAAACTCCGCGAGCAGCGCGGGCAGAATCTCGGGCGACATCGCGCCGCCCATCGCGGCCGCCTTGGTGACGAGGCCGGTCTTGAGCGCCTTGACAGCGAAGGACGCGACGATGGCGCCGACGGCTTGCGCGCCCATGTAGGGCACGACGTCGCCGGTGTCGCATTTGCCGCGCAGCCACACGCCAAGGGTGACGGCGGGATTGAAGTGTCCGCCAGAGACGTGGCCACCGGCGAAGATCATCACCGCGAGCACGCTGCCGATGGCGAGGGGCGCCATGGCGCCGGCGCCGGGAGCGATGACCGTCATGCCGATGGTGAACACGAGGAAGAAGGTGCCGATGAACTCGACGAGGTATTTTTTCATGGGGTAAGGAGTGGGGTGAGGCGGGAGTTTTCAGCGGATTAGCGCACGGTGTCGAGGCCGGAAGAACCCCGGAGTTTGACCACGGATCGCACGGATGCGCACGGATGCAGACGCCGGACGAAGAGAATCCAAATACGGTTTACAGAAGGAAACGAAGGGCGGAGGCAAACTCGGGCGCTCGTTGTTTCCTTCGTTACCTTCGGTTCAAATTCTGCCTGAGAGTTTCAGCGCGCCAGCGATGAGCGCGAGCCCGACCAGCATCGCGCCGATGAACTTCCACTGGAACGAGGCCTTCGCCGATTTGTGCCGGAAGACGATCATCCCGAGCAACCCGCCCGGCCAGCCGCCCAGCGCGCACGACCACAGCAGCGTCGATTCGGCGACGCGTTGCCCGCGACCCGCGCGCCACTTGTCGAAACCGAAGAGGAGAAAAGCCCACCCACTGGTGACCAAGGTCCAGACGATGAGAAATTGAGTGAGCGCAGACTGGTTCATGGTCGAAGCGCACTCACGCAGGGAGCGCCTGGAGATTTAGGCAAGCCGGCAAATGCTAAACACAACGTCATAACTAGATGCCGATGTTAGGCGATGCCACAAAGACGCTGAAGGGTGGAGTTCGGGCGCGACCATTCGCGGAGGCGCGGTCGGACGGCGGCCACCACACACTCCAAGGTTGGAAAGTATTGATTG
>JANXWT010000273.1 GCA_025351035.1 Opitutia bacterium
GCTCGCCGCCGCCTCGCCGGCCGAACTGCGGGCCTTGCCGCAGGTGATGGCCCGGATTGAATCCGTGCGCAATCACCGGCAGAAGAGCACCCGCGAGGCAACCCGGGGGCTGGCCGCGGTGCCGGCCCTGTTTGGCGAGAACCGCCAGCCCAATGGGCGTTACGTGGCGATTCCATCGGTCTCTTCCGAGCGGCGAGCCTACGTGCCCATCGGCTTCCTTGAGCCGTCGATCATCAGCAACAACCTGTTGCTGCTCGTGCCGGATGCCACGCTCTACCACTTCGGCGTGCTCACCTCGGAGATGCACATGGCCTGGACGCGGACGGTCTGCGGTAGGCTCAAGTCGGACTACCGTTACTCGAACAAGCTCGTTTACAACAACTACCCTTGGCCCGAGCCAGACGCGAAGCAACGCGCTGCGATTGAGACGGCCGCGCAGGCCGTCCTGGACGCCCGCACCGCGCCCCTTGCTGCCGGATCGAGCCTCGCTGATCTCTACGACCCGCTCACCATGCCTGGGGAGCTTTTGAAGGCACACCAAACCCTCGATCGCGCGGTTGAGCGGGCCTATCGCCCCAAGCCTTTCTCGTCCGACCGGGATCGCGTCGAGTTTCTCTTCGCCCTCTACGAGAAGCTGGTTGTCCCGCTGGCACCGGCGGCCAAGGTCGGCCGCAAGGCCCAGAAGTAACCGAGCCCCGCCGCCTAGAAGCCCCTTATGGCCATGAAACCCGCCCCGTCATTTTTCCAGTGGCAACCAAGTGCATAGCCCATATGAACAAATCCGCCGTCCTCGCCAAGATCACCGTCCAGCTCGCCGCCGAACTCGAGTTGCTGACGCAGGCCGCGCTCGCCACGCACGCCGAGGCCACGGACGACGAGAACAAGGCCGAGGACAAATACGACACGCGCGGACTCGAAGCGTCTTACCTCGCCATCGGCCAGTCGAAGCAAGCCGAGGAGACGGCGCTCGCGCTCCAGCAGTTTCAGTCACTCACGTTGCGCGATTTCGCCCCGGGTGAGCCGGTCAGCCTCGGGGCGCTTGTCGTGCTCGAGGGCAAGGGAAAGAATTACTATTTCATCGGCCCGCGCGCGGGCGGCACCGAGGTGCAGCACGACGGCCGCGCGGTGCTGGTCATCACACCCCAGTCCCCGCTCGGCCGGCAGTTGGTCGGGAAGATCCAGGGCGACGCTGTGCAATTGGAACTCGGCGGCGGCCGCAGCGAGTTTCGCGTGGCGCTGGTGGGCTGAGCCGGAGTTGCCTGGTATTTTTCCGGGCGGGGTCGGGTGACCCAGCCCGATACCAAACTCCGCATCACACTTCCGACCGCGACTGCTCCTTGGCGGGGGCCACGTTCTCCCGCCACCGGAAACGGGCGGCCCAGGGATTCTCTATTTTCTCCACCACGTCGGCGATCAATCCGCCCAGGATGGGTGCGAACTTGAATCCATGCCCGCTGTCCCCGCCGGTCACGACGAGTCCCGGCAGTCGCGGGTGGTGATCGATCAGAAAATGTCCGTCAATACTGTCGCCATACCAGCATTGGCGCGTCGCCACGAGCGGGGCCTCGGCCAGTGCCGGAAATGTGCCGCGCAGGAATGCCCGGCAATTGGCGATGGACTCCTCTGCCACGACGCGCGGCTGCGCCGGCGAAAGGATCGGCGTGCCGTTGCCGTGGTGCCCGATCTTGACGAGTCCGTCGGCATTCGCGGGGAATCCATACCAGCCGGTGCGCGAAATGTCCGCGGCCCAGACGGGAAACTGCGGAGCTTGAAACGGCCGCGGATCGGCCGGCTTGAAATGCGCTACGGCTTGTCCGGTGGTGCGGAGCACGCCACGCAGTTCCGGCACGAGAAACGTCGTCCATGGACCCGCCGCTAAGAGCACATGGGCGGCCCTAAACTCACCGCCGGACGCCGTGCGCACGCCGATGACGGCCGGACCGGAAGAAATGAATCCGGTGAATGGCGCGTTCTCATGCAGGGCGATGCCCGCCGCATACGCCAGTCGGGCGAGCTGAGCGACGACCGCTCCACTCTCCGCCCAGCCGGCGTTGGGATTGAAATAACCAGCGCCGTAAGCCGCCGCGTTCCACGCGGGAAAATCACGCGCCAGCCCGGTGCGGTCGACTCGGCGCAATAGATGGCCTCGCCTTTGCAAGGTTCGGAAACACGCCGCCTCGAAGC
>JANXWT010000234.1 GCA_025351035.1 Opitutia bacterium
GCCCGCGCAGCTCGCGCGGCGCGACCAGCATCTCTTCGAGGATGTGCAAGTCGCGCGGGCCGGCCTCGGCTGGCAGATCCCCGGCCTCGCGCATCCCGACACCCCGGCGCTCGACCTGCTCGCGATGGTGCTGGGCCACGGCGACAGTTCCATTCTCTGGCAGGAGATCCGCGAAAAAGCCCGGCTCGTCCACACAATCGACGCGATGACATGGAGTCCCGGCACCAGCGGGCTCTTTTCTCTTTCCTACCTCGCCGATCCGGACAAACGCTTGGCCGCCGAGGCGGCGGTGCTGCGCGCCGTCGATCGAGTCGCGGCGCGGGGCGTCAGCGCCGCTGCGCTCGCCAAGGCCGTGCGCCAGGCCGTGACGGCGGAAATCAACCTGCGCAAGACGATGTCCGGTCAGGCTTCGCGCCTCGGTGCGGCGGAAGTCGTCGTCGGCGACGTGAACTACAACCGCCGCTATTTCGAGCGGCTCTTTGCACTGACGCCGGCCGATTTGCGCCGCGTCGCCCGCACCTACTTCGTGCCCGAGCAACTGACGGTAGTGTCATCGAATCCGACGGGCTTGGCCGCCCCCGCAATAGCTCAGACCACAGCAGAGCCCGCGACGCCGGACTTCGAGGAGATCAAGCTGCCCAATGGCGCGCGCCTGCTCTTGCAGCCGAATCATCGTCTGCCGAATCTCCACCTGCGTCTCGCCTTCGCCGGCGGGCCGCTGTTCGAGCCGGCGCATTGCCGGGGGCTGAACAGTCTGCTCGCGACGATGTTCACCAAGGACACCGCGCGCCGCTCCGCCGGGAAAGTGGCCCGCGCCATCGAGGAGGCCGGCGGCAGTTTTCAGGAATTCTCCGGCCACAACAGCTTCGGCCTCTCCGCCGAGGTTCTGCCGGGCGACGCCGGTCTCGCCCTCGAACTCCTCGCCGACGGCGTGCTGCGCCCGGCGTTCCTGCCAGGCACCCTCGAGATCGAGCGCGCGGCGGCTCTCGCCGAATTGCAGGAAAGCAAGGACGACGTCGTCACGGTCGGCCGAAAAAAACTGCGCGAAAAGTTTTTCGGACCGCATCCCTTCGCTCTCGAAACCCCGGGCGACGAGGCGGGCCTGCAGGCGATCAAGGTCGCCGACCTGAGCGCACTCCAGCGGCAGCTCGTGGTGTCCGGCAACGCCGTGCTCGCTGTCGCCGGCGACTTCGATGCGAAAAAACTTGTGCCGAAACTCCGCGCCTTCCTCGGGGAATTGCCGGTGGGCCAAGCGCCGCGTGTCTCCGTGAAGAGCCCGGTTGGCGCCGGCGATTTCATCGAGGTGCAGCCCCGGCAGCAGGCCGTGGTATTCCAGGCGTTCCCCGGCCCGGGGCTGCTCGCGCCCGACTATTTCGTAAGCGAAGTGGCCGACGAGCTGTTCAGCGGGATGTCGTCCCATTTGTTCGAGCGCGTGCGCGAGGAGAAGAGCCTCGCGTATTTCGTCCGTTCGGGCCGTGTGATCGGCTTGGACACGGCGATGTTCTATTTCTACGCGGGCACGAGCCCGCAGCGTTACGAGGAGGTCATTGCCGAGCTCAATTTGGAAATCAACCGCGTGCAGTCGGGCGGCGTGACCGCCGCGGAATTGCGGCGCTGCCAGACGCGCTTGAAAGCCGGGCGGACGATGGGCCTGCAGACCAACAGTGCGCGCGCCATGCAGGCGGCCCTCAACGCCACTTACGGCCAGCCGGTCAACGACGCGCATATTTTTCCCGCGCGCGTCGACGCGGTGACGCTCGCCGAAGTGCAGGCTTTCGCCCGGAAATATTTCCGCCTGGCCCGGCGCACCCAGCTCGTGGTCAAGCCCTGAAATCACCTATCGCGCCGGCGAATGCCGGCTTGCCAACACTGGCGCCGAACGTAAGCTGCGCGCTGCAATGAAAACAACGAATCTCAGCAGATTGTTCGTGCCGGCGCTTTTCGCGCTGGCCCTGACGGTGACGGTTTCGACGGCTTCGGCCGAAGAAAAGCCTGCCAAGGAAAAGACTCCGCACATCAAAAAGGCCGACGCCGACAAGAATGTTGTCGTCAGCGAAGCGGAAAAAGCCGCCGCCAAGGCCGAGCGTGAAAAGAAGAAGGCTGAGATGGAGGCCAAGATGCTCGAAAAATATGACGTCAACAAGAACGGCAAGCTCGACCCGGACGAGAGGGAAAAAATGGTCGCCGACCGCAAGGACGAGGGTAAGAAGCACAAGGCGGAGAAAGCGGCAGACAAGGCAAAGTAAGCCCTGGGCATTGCCCTTCCGCGCGACCCCGGGATAGATTCCCGGGGTTTTTATTTGGCGGGCGGCAGGCCGACGTAGCCGCCCGTCCATTTTAGTTTGGCGCGCATCACGGCAAAGTGGGAGTAGTCGCAGTGCTGCGCGAGTGCCAGTTGGTGGCGGGCGATGGTCACCTCGATCGGCAGGCCGTCCGTGACCACCAAGTTGCGCTGGCCGTCCATGGCGACGAGCAGGCGCGAATCGGGCGAGCGGTTGAAAATCTTCAGCTTTACGTGTTCGCTGAAAATGATGGTGCGGTCGCTCAGCGTGTGCGGACAGATTGGCGTCATCGCGATGACTTTCGCTTCGGGTTGGATGATCGGGCCGCCGGCGGCGAGATTGTAGGCGGTCGATCCGGTCGGCGTGGAGAAGATCACTCCGTCGCTGTTGAAATCGGTCACCAATTTGCCGTCGGCCTGCACCTCGAGCCGCACGAGCCGCGAGTTTACCTGATCCTTGATGACGACATCGTTGAGGGCGAGGTCGCGGCGGCGGATCCCGGTCTTGCAATCGAGGAGCGTGCGCCAGCCGAGCTGGTAATTGCCGCCGAGCAAATCGGCGAATTGCGCGCGGGCCTCGTCCGCCGAAAAGGTGGTGAGGTAGCCGAGACTGCCCTGATTGATGCCGATGATCGGGATCGACTGGCGCGCGGCTTCGCGCACGACGCCGAGCAAGGTGCCGTCGCCGCCGACCACACAGCAGGCGTCGCAGCCCTTCAGGTAGCCACGGGGAAGACGGCGTGTGCCGGTGACTTTGGACTTCGCGCCGGCTTGGCGGGCAATATCCACCAATTCCTGCGTCAATTCTTGCGCGCCGGGTTTCTGCTGGTTGAAAACAAAGGCGAGTCGGCGAAACGGCTTCATGGGGTGGGTCGGACGGCACACTAAGCGGAGAATTGCCGCGGTGGGAATAGCAATCTCCGCGCGGAACGCGGTTTCAGCGCGCTTATTCCGCCTTGCACAGACCCAGGAGAAATTCGCGGTTGCCGTCCGCGCCGTGCACGGGCGAGTCCATCTCGCCGACAACGGTGGCGCCGGTCAGTTCGCGCAGCGCAAAGTCGCGCACCTCGGCGAAGATGCGGGTGCGCACCGCGTCGTCGCGGATGACGCCCTGGCCGCGGTCGGCCTCGGCCTTGCCGGCTTCGAACTGCGGTTTCACGAGCGCGATGAGCGAACCACCGGGGCGCAGGAACGGCCAGACGGCGGGTAGCACGCTCTTGAGCGAGATGAACGAAAGGTCCATCACCACGACATCGTAGCTGGTGCGCGGAAGAACGGCCGTGTGGAGATGGCGGGCGTTGATCTTCTCGAGGTTGGTCACGCGTGGGTCGCGCCGCAGTTTGTCGTGGAGCTGGCTGTGGCCGACGTCCACGCAGGTCGCGGAGGCGGCGCCGGCCTGCAACGCGCAGTCGGTGAAGCCGCCCGTCGACGCGCCGACATCGAGCACGTGTGCACCGGTAAGAACGACGGGAAATTTTTCGAGGAACGCCGCGAGCTTCTCACCGCCGCGGCTGACGAAGCGCGGGGGCTGGTCGATCGCCAGCTCGAAATCGGCGGGGTAGTCCCTGCCCGGTTTGTCGAGCCGCTCGCTGCCGTGGCGCACGCGGCCGGACATGACGAGGGCCTTCGCCTGCGAACGCGTCGCGCACAGGCCGCGGACAACCAGCAGTTCGTCGAGACGGGATTTGGCGGACATGAAGTCAGCGTAGCTTCTGCCGCGCCGGCGACCAGCATGTTGTGCGGCCGCCAACTTCGGCGCGGGCGAGCGGCTTTTTCGTGCGCGGGCAGAGGCCACCGTCCTCCCATCGATGGTTGAAGAGCCAGGAGTCGGGCATGAAGGCATTCAAGGTCGGCGGCATCGGGCCGCCCACGCCGGCATTGTGCTTCAGCGCACCGCGACACACGAAGCGGCACTCGCGATGCAGCGCGCGCACCTCGGTGGTTTTGAGCGAGCCGGCGAGGCGTTTCGGATGAATGTCGGCGCGCCAGAGGATTTCGTCGGCCATCCAGTTGCCGACGCCCGGGAAACGCTCCTGCATCAGCAGCCCGGCCTTGATCGGTGTGCGCCGACGTCGTTGGAGAAACGCCGCCACGGCCCGCAGCGTGAACTGTTCCGACAGAATCGCGGGCGCGATGCGCGTCCACCACGCGGGCGGTTGTTTGCCAAGGTGGAAGCGCACGCCGCCGAACATCCGCGGATCGTTGAAGACGAGCTGGCGCTGCTTTTGCCTGAGAACGAGGTGGTCGTGCTTGGTTGGCACGTAGGCGGGCGACTCGACGCGCAGTCCGCCGCTCATGCCTAGGTGGACGCCGAGCCAACCACGGCTGTCTCGGGGCAACCCGCCGCCCGAAAAGTGAAAGAGCATCTGCTTCGCGGCGGTTTCGGAGCCGGCCAGCCGTGCGCCGGTGAGTGATTTTTTCAACAGCGCGACATTGCAGTCTCTGAAAACGCGGGCGCGGTTGTGCGGGAGCACGGCGAGAACCTTCGCACC
>JANXWT010000255.1 GCA_025351035.1 Opitutia bacterium
CCGGCCGGCGCTACCTCGACTGCACGTTCGGCGGGGGAGGGCACACGCGGGCGATTCTCTCCGCCGCGCCCGGCGTGGAGGTCATCGCTCTCGACCGTGATCCTGCAGCGGCCGCCCGAGCGGCGGCATTGCAGACGGAATTTCCCGCGACATTCCGGCCCGTCGATCTGAACTTTGGCGACCTTGCCACGCTGCCTGAGACGGACTTTGCCGGCATCCTGTTCGATCTCGGGGTTTCCTCGTTTCAACTCGACGACGCGGCGCGCGGCTTCGCGTTCCGCCACGACGCCGAGGCCGACATGCGCATGGACCCGCGGGAAGGTCTGCCCGCCAGCCAATGGCTTGAGCAGGCGTCGAACCACTCGCTCGTGCGCGCCATCCGGGATTTCGGCGAGGAGCAAAACTGGAAGCGCGTCGTCGCGGCCCTCGAGGGCGCACGCGGCACCGGCGCACTCCAACGCACCTCTGCGCTCGCCGACTTGATCGCCGCCGCCATCCCCGCCGCCGCCAAACGCGAGAGCCGGATTCATCCGGCGACGCGTTCCTTCCAAGGCATCCGCATTGCCGTCAACGACGAGATCGGCGCCATCGAGCGCGCCTTGCCGGCCGCGTTCGCCAAGCTCGCCCCCGGCGGCGTGCTCGCGGTCATCAGTTTCCATTCGCTCGAAGACCGGCCCGTGAAACAATTCTTCCGCCAAGTCTGCGGGCAGCCGGTCGATGCCAGCGACGCCACGCCGCAGCAGTTCCGCGTCAAGCTGGCCGAGCCGCTGACGCGCAAGCCGCTCACACCGCCGGCCGCCGAAATTTCCGCCAACCCCCGCAGTCGCTCCGCCAAATTGCGCGTGCTCCGCAAACTCTGATCACCCCATGAGACCCCCCCCTGCCAACGCCCTCGTCAGCAAGCTGCTTGCCCTCACGTTGCTGTTGCTCGTCTTCGCCGGCACTCTCGGCCTCGGCGCCGTGTGGGTGCGTCAGGAAATATTTCACACCGCCAATCGCAGCCGGGTGCTGCAAGGCCGGATTGCCGACATCGAGCGCCGGCTCGACGAGGTGAACGCCGATGTCGCCACCGCGCTGAATCCCGATGCGCTGATGAAGCAGAACCAAGTCATGCGCCTCGGCCTCATCGCGCCTCGCGAGCAGCAGGTCGAGCGCGTCGCCATCTCGCCGGAGCTACGCCTCGCCTCCAAGCGCAGCCGCGAGATCTTCACGGTCGCCACCTCGGTGCCGGTTAACTTCCAGGTCGTCGCCGCTTCCTACCAACGCTGACCATGTCGAAGGGATTTGCCTCGAACAATCGCATGATTCTCGTCGCCGCGGGCGTGTTCGCCTGTTTCGTCTGCGTGGCCGTGCGACTTGTGTTTCTGCACGTCATCGACCGCGAGGACCTGTTGAGATTCGTTGAGAAAGCCCGCCGCCAGATCGTCGTCGAGCACGCGCGTCGCGGCACGATTCTCGATGTGAAAGGCAACATCCTCGCGACCAGCCGTTCCTATGTCGTCCTCGGCGCCGACCCGGAGATGCTCCGCCAGGAGGACGAAGCGAAATGGCCCGAACTTTCCCGTCTGCTGAATCTCCCGGAGTCCGCGCTCAGTTTGCTGCTCCGCCGCGGTCAGACCGCCAACAAACTGGCCCTCGTCACGCCCGACGGGAGCGCGAAGACCAAACGCGTCCGTTGGGTGAAACTCACCGACGAGATCGCCGAGGCCGTCTATGATCGCGTGCTCGCGCTGAAAATCCGCGGCGTCTATGGCCAGCGTGATTACAAGCGCGTTTATCCCGCCGGCCAGCTCGCGTCGCACGTCCTCGGCTACGTCAACCGCGAAGGCACGCCCGTCAGCGGCACCGAGCACAATCTCGATCTCTACCTCAAGGGGCAGGACGGCTGGATCGAATCCGAAAAAGACGGCGCCCGCCGCGAACTCGCGCAGTTCCGCTCGCGCGAAGTTGTTTCGCAGGATGGCAACGACGTTGTGCTTACCATCGACTCCGTCGTGCAGCACATCATCGAGGACGAGCTGAAGCTCATCGCGGCGAAATACGATCCACACTTTGCCACCATCATCGTCAGCGATCCGCAGACCGGCGCGATCCTCGGTCTCGCGAACTACCCGAACTTCGACCCGAACAATTTCAGCAAGGCCACGCTCGACAGTCTGCGCAACAACGCCGTCTCCGACATCATCGAGCCCGGCTCCACCTTCAAGATCGTCGCCGCCGGTGCCGCGCTCGACCAAGGCCTCGTCACGCCGCAGACCATGTTCGATTGCGGGCGCACCTCCATCAACATCAAGGGCAAAGACCGTAAGCTCCCGAAGGAGGACGAGCCCTTCGGCAGGCTCAGCGTCGCCGACATCGTGGCACACTCCAGCAATCGCGGTGCCGCGCAGCTCGCGGTTCTGATGGGCGAGGACAAATTCTACGAATATGCGCGCCGCTACGGTTTCGGCCAGTCGACCCGCTTCCCGTTGGGCGGCGAAGTCCGCGGGATCCTTGAGTCGCCCGACAAGTGGGACGGCCTCACCATCACGCGCATGCCGATGGGCCACTCCATCGCCGCGACGCCGCTCCAGATTCACTTCGCGATGTCCGCCGTCGCCAACGGCGGCGCGCTGCTCCGCCCGCAGATCATCAAGGAAGTCCGCGACAACCAGGGCAATCTCGTCCGCACGTTCGTCCCAGAAAAACGCACGCAGGTCCTCAAGCCCAGCACGGCCGCGCTGCTCGCGCAGTTGCTCACCCGCGTCGTCACCGAGGGCACCGCCAAGGGCTTTGAGATTCCCGGCTTTGAGGTCGCCGGCAAAACCGGCACCACCCAAAAGCTCATCGACGGCAAATACGTCAACAACCGCCACGTCGCCTCCTTTGTTGGTTTTTTCCCTGCAAGCCGCCCGCAGGTCGTCCTGTCCGTGATCGTCGACGACGCCAAGGTGACCGGCGGCATCGCCTACGGGCGGGCCGTCTCGGCCCCGGCGTTCAAGCACATCGCCGAGCAGCTCATCCAATATTTCGACATCAAGCCCGTGCTGCCCGCCGCCCAGCGCTTTTTCGCTCTCAATGGAGGTGCCCGGTGATCGGTTACCTCACACCCAATCATCCGCTCGTCGCCGCCTTCCGCACGCTGCCGCTCAAGCGCAACCGCGTTGACGCCCGCCTTCACCGGAAAATTTTCAAAATGGCTCCGAAACTCTCCGACTATTTCCGCGACGGCGAGCTTCTCTCATCGAAGGGCGACCTCGACCGCCCCATCTCCGGTCTCGCGCTGGACAGCCGGCGCGTGCTGCCGGGCAATTTGTTTTTCGCGTTGCCCGGTCGCCGAACCGACGGGCTCTCGTTCCTCGATGAGGCCATCAGTCGTGGCGCCGTCGGCATCG
>JANXWT010000280.1 GCA_025351035.1 Opitutia bacterium
CCGGACGACCTCAGCCGCGACGCAGGTCGCGCGACTGACCCTGGGCTGGCAGCGGCCAGCAACAGGAAAGCCGGAACGGTGCCCGCCACCGTCGAGACCCAATACGTTTTCCCCTCGCGCAAAGCCTTCGACACCTACGTGCGCGACCACGCGCCCGCGCTGCGCGCCGACGGCCTGAAACATTTCCCGCCCGAGAGCGGCGTCACCTACGAGCGCCAAGTCGCCGAAGTCGCCGCGGAGCTTTGAGCGGGTGGCTGCGGAATAGAAAACTGTAGGAGGGGCTTTATGCCCCGATTCAAAAATACATCGCGGCATAAAGCCCCTCCTACAGTCAGACAGTCCCGCGCCTTACTTCCCGTAGCGCTGGCGGTATTTTTTGTAGAGCTCAGTGTGCCGGCTGCGCAGGTCGATCCGCGCGCCGTCGATGAACGCCATTTCGACCTGCGTCGGAATCTCGAGCGGGTCGCCGTCGGTCACGATCAGCGTCGCGCGCTTGCCGGTCTCAATCGAACCGAGTTCGCCGGCGACGCCGAGAATCTGCGCCGGATAAATCGTGATCGCCTTCAGCGCTTCCTCGGCGGGCAAACCGAACGCCGCCGCCATCGCCGCCTCGTAGGGGAGATTGCGCGCGTTGGTCGCACCCGCGGCGGCGCCGCTGGAACCGGCGATGCAGAACCGCACGCCCGCCGCCTGCAGCTTGCCGGCGTTGGCGTAGATGTCGTCGTAGCCGTCATCGCGGCGCGCGGGCAACTCGAACGTGCCGCCGACAATCACGGCGACATCCGCGGCTTTCAATCGGTCCGCGACGCGCCAGGCATCGCGGCCGCCGACGAGAATCATTTTTACGCCTTCGTCGCGCGCCCAGTCGAGCGCAGCGCCGATCGCCTTGAGGTCGTCCGCGTGGACAAACACCGGCATCTCGCTGCGCAGCGCAGGCAGCATCGCTTCCCAGCGCAAATCTGTCTCGACCGGCTGCGCACCGGCACGGGCGCGCAGGTAGGCTTTCGCCGACGCGAACGCGTGGCGTAGCGCTTTGACCTGTTCCTCGACGCGCTTCTGCGGATCGTCGCCGCCGCGGCCTCGGCCGCGCCGCCCTTCGGCGAGCGTCGGCCAGTTCACATGGATCCCGACCGCGGCGCGCACCGTCATGTCTTCCCAATTCCAGCCGTCGAGCCGGAGCAGCGCGGACGTGCCGGCGAGCAGGCCCGACGAGGGCAAGCCGTCGCTCGTCGCGGACGGAACCGTGAGGACGCTCAGCACGCCGTTCGCGCGCGTGACGGGGATGAGTTCGCTGTCCGCGTTCACGGCGACCTGCGCGCGGGCGTTCGGGTTGATCGCGCCGGTCTCGGCCGAGTCGACCGTCGCGCGGACGGCCTGGATTTCCTCGGTGCCGAGCTGCGAGTTGGCCGAGATGAGACCCGGGTAAATGCGCTTGCCGGACACGTCGATGACCTGCGCGCCGGCGGGCGCCGCGAGGCCCGCGCCGATCTGCGCGATCTTGCCGTCGACGAGGAGCACGTCGGTTTTCGCCAACACCGCGCCGGTGACGGTGTGAACTTCACCGCCCTTAAGCAGCATGGGGGCCGCGGGGCGTTTGGCCGGCACGAACGGAGACGCGTGCGCGACGGAGACGACGAGCAGCGCTGAGAGTAGAGTGAGAATGCGGGTTTTCATCGGGCACCTCCGTCGCTCATCGAGCAAGTGTGGGTATCGCCGCCGTTGTGGTAGATCGCGCGGAATTCGTCGTGGTCGTCGGCTTGTTCCATCAGGCGCGGCGGCCCTCCGGGCGGACCATCGCCCCCTTCACCTGCGGCACCGCGCGAGAGAATTTTCTGCCGCTCGACGAGTGCCTTCTGCACAAGCGCACTGCGCTCGACGGCGGCGGCGGCGCGGAGTTGCTTGTCCTCGTCGCGGTCAAAGAAACGGCGGCCGTCGATCCAAGTCTGGTTCGGCCGTGACAGCGTGGAGAGCGGGCTGCCGTTCCAGATCACGAAATCAGCATCCTTGCCCGCTTCGAGCGAGCCAACGCGATCATCGATGCGCAGCTGTTTCGCCGGGTTGATCGTCACGAACTTCAGCGCTTCGGCCGGCGGCACACCGCCGTATTTCACGGCCTTTGCGGCCTCGGTGTTGAGCCGGCGCGCGAGTTCGTCGCTGTCGGAATTGTAGGAGACGTTGACGCCCGCCGCGGTCATGAGCGCCCCGTTGTAGGGGATGGCGTCGTAGACCTCAAACTTGTAGCCCCACCAGTCGGAGAACGTCGAGCCGCCCGCGCCAATTTTAGCAATCTCGGAGGCGACCTTGTAGCCTTCGAGGATGTGCTGGAACGTCGCGACCGTCAGGTGCTGCTGCTCCGCGAGCCGGATGAACGCGAGGATTTCGTCGGCGCGGTAGGAGTGGATGTGCACGATGCGGTCGCCGCGCAGAATCTCCGCGGCCGCCTCAAGCCGCAGATCGCGGCGCGGTGGCATCGCGGTGATGCCCGCCTTAAAGCCCGTCCAAGCGCGCTCGTAGTCGCGCGCACGGTTAAAGGTATCGAGCATGATCTCCGGCACGCCCATGCGGCTGCCGGGATAACGCGTGCGCGGCCCCTGCGTGTTGGCACGCGTGACGTTTTCGCCGAGGGCAAATTTCACGCCCGGCTTCGCGCCGGCGAATTTCATTTCCTCCGCGCCCATGCCCCAGCGGAGCTTGATGACCTGGTTCTGCCCACCCATTGGGTTGGCGGAACCGTGGAGCATGTTCGCCACCGTCAAGCCGCCCGCGAGTTCGCGGTAAATCCCGATGTCGGTCGTGTCGATGACGTCGCCGACGCGCACCTCGACGGTCACGGCGCTCGCGCCTTCGTTGATGCCGCGATTCACGGCGGTGTGCGAATGGCAATCGATGAGACCCGGCGTGACATGCAGGCCGGTCGCGTCGATCACCGTGGCGCCCGCCGGAGCGAGGAGATTTTTGCCGACCTGCTGAATCTTGCCGTGAGCCACGAGCACGTCGCCGCCCTCGATAATGCCGGCGGGTCCGCTCGTCCACACCGTGGCGTTCTTGATCAGCAGAGAGTCAACCTGCACGGGCACCGCTTTGCGGCCGTAAGCGCCGGCGGGATAAGTATCGCCCGAGGCGATGATCTTTTCTTCGCCCTTGGAATCGGGAGCTGTATCGGGCTTCGCCGGAGCCGTGCGCTTCGCGGACCACCGCAGAGCGGTGCCATCGGGCAACTCGCCCGTGCCGCTGATGTCGTCGCCTTTGCCGCTGGCGCTGAGGCGCGCCATGCCGCCTGTCGCGCCGAACAACTCGGCGGGCATGAAAAGCGACAGCGTGTTCTTGTCGGTGAGATTCGCCGTCACATCCTTGTCGCCGGACTTCGCGCGCAAACGGGTCGGGCGCGCCCCGCGGATCGAAATTTCCTCGGGGCCTTTCGCGCCGGTCCAGGTGAACTTCCACGTGCCGCGCGCTTCGAGCTTCTGCCACGCCTCCTGCTCGAACGGTTCGCCGTCAACCCACACGAGTTCGATCGCGGAGTCGTCGGCCTTGAACAGATCACCCTTCGCCACGACGACGTTCGCCGCGCGGCCCTTCTCCAACGTGCCGTGCGTCGTGCCCACGCCGAGCAGGCCGGCAGGCGTCGTCGTCAGCGCCGCGAGCGCGGCGTCGGCGCTCAGTCCGCGCGCGACGGACTTGCGGATATTTTTCCAGAAATCGGAGTCGGGCTTCTTGAGCTTGGCGCTGGTGAACGCGATCGGCACACCGGCCTCGGCGAGGCGCGCGGCGTTCGACGGCGCAAGTTCCCACTGCTGCAGTTCGTGCAACTGCACGCCGACGGCCTTCTCGGCGTTGTCGACTTCGGGCACCTCTGGGAAATCCAGCGGCAGCACGACCGGCACCTTCGCCTTCGCGAGCACGTTGCGCACGCGGTATTCGGTGCCCGTGCCGCGCAACGCGACGCGCAGCTTGAATTCTTCGCCGAGCTTCACCACGCGCGGCACATCAAGCTCGTCCTCCAGCTCGAACATCGCGAGCTGTTCGCCTTTCACCACGCCGCCGAGCGCGGCGAGGGAATCGTTGGTCTCGGGCCGCTCGGCGCCCGAGCCGGCGTGCGCGGCGTAGGCCGCCTGCGAGGCCGCATACCACTGCGCGTCGAGCAAAGTCTGGCGCACAAGCGCGAGCGCGCCCATGAGCGAAGTCGGATAGGTGCGGTCGAAGAAATTGCCGAACTCAAACGCGACCTCCTGCGCCGTGGCGGGGCGGATGACGCCGTTGTTGAAATTGCCGCTGCCGAGGCTGACGAACGCGCTGCTGCCACGGAACATTCCGCGCGCTGGCGCGACGTTCGCCGCGGTGAATCCGAGTGCGCGCAGTTTCTCGGCGGACTTCGCGTCGGCAGTCAGGCCGCGGGCGGCCGAGCGCTCGGGGGTGACGCGCGGATTCCACGAATGAGTGCCCATCGCCGGATCTGGTCGGGTCGGAGCGGCAGCGGGCGCACCGTCGCCGTCGCGGGCGGGCCGCGCGGCAGTTTTCCATTCCTCGGGGAGAAAGACGCTCGTGTTGCTCTCGATGAAACCGGCGTAGAGAGTGCGGCCGGCGAGATCCCACACACGCGCGTCGGCCGGCACGGCGACATCGGCGCCGACCGCCTCGACGACGCCGTCGCGCAGGACGAGCGTGCCATGCTCGATGACTTGGCCGGGCACGACGACGATGCGCGCGCCGGTGAGCGCGTGCACGCGCGGGCTAGCATCGCGCAAGCCTTCGACCGGAGCGGTGACCGTGCGCGGCGCGGCGACGGAGTTGAGCAAAAGCGCGGTCGCACCCAGGAGCAGGGCGGCACCACGCGCAACAGGACGGAACAAGGGGGATTTCATAGGTTCCTGCGGAAGTTGTGAACGCGCAGGCTGCGTGGCTCACTCCGACGCCGCAACGCCAAAGGCGCACAGAACCAATCTCTCAGAATTGACCGCGGATTACACGGAGGTACACGGGGCAATCCCCGTTTCTTCAGGTTTTATCCTTCTGCATCCGCGCTATCCGCGGCAAAGTTTGGCTTGGTTCAGAAATCGCAACCGATCGGCTGACCCGGCGGAGGGAGCGGCACGCGCGGCGGAGCGAACTCTTTCGGACGCTC
>JANXWT010000294.1 GCA_025351035.1 Opitutia bacterium
GTCCTCGCCGGTGTCGAGACGATCGAACACGGCACTGCCGGCACGTCGGAAGTTTTCAAGCTGATGAAAGAGCACGGCGTCGCGCTCGTGCCGACGCTGGTGGCCACTGGCAACCGACCCGGTGCGAAAGAATCCTTTCAAGCCGCACTCGCGGCCGGCGTCACCATCGCGAGCGGCAGCGATGTCGGTGTCTTCGCCCACGGCGACAACGCACGCGAACTGGAGAAGATGGTCGAATACGGCATGACGCCGCTCGACGCGCTGCGCTCCGCGACTTCAGTCGATGCCCGCGTGCTGCACCTAGCCGACAAAGTCGGTCGCGTTGCGCCCGGACTGCTCGCTGACATTGTCGCGGTCGACGGTGACCCGAGCCAGCAGATCGCGGCGTTGCGCGCCGTGCGCTTTGTGATGAAGGGCGGCGTCCGCTACAAGCAACCGTGAGCAACAAGTGGATCACGTTCGACTGCTTCGGCACGCTCGTCGACTGGCACACGGGCTTCGCCGATATTCTCCGTCCCGTCGCGGGCGAGTGCACAGCCGAACTCATCCGCGTCTATCACGAATTTGAACCTCTGTTGGAAAAGGAGCGTCCGCACCGCCTCTACCGCGATGTGCTCAAGGAAGGCGTCGCGCGCGCCGCCAATAAGATCGGTCTGCCGCTGTCCGCCGCGCAGAAGGAATCGCTGCCGCAGTGCTGGGGCACACAACCGGTCTTCGCCGATGTTGAGCCGGCTCTCGCCGCCTTGCGCGCCGCCGGCTGGAAACTTGCCGTGCTGACGAACTGCGACGTGGATCTCTTCGCACAAACGCAGCGTGGCTTCCGCCAGCCGTTCGACCTCGTGGTGACGGCCGAGCAGGTGAAGGACTACAAACCGTCACTCGCGCACTTCCGTTATTTTTCGAGTGTCACCGGAGTGGAGATGTCCAACTGGATTCATACTGCGTGCAGTTGGTATCATGACATCGCTCCGGCGCGCGAACTCGGGCTGCGCCGCATCTGGGTCGACCGTGACAATACGGGCGAAGACCCGGCGAGCGCGACATGGCGCATGGGGTCAGCAGCCGGTCTGGCAGAGGCCGTGGCCCAATTGGCGGCGGGTTGAATCCATGACCGGCGTTCGGAGTGGGAAACGCGGACTGTTTCCGGCGGTCGAGAAGCCGTCGTCCTATTTCGCTTGGCCGATGAGCCGGGTAATTTCGGCCATGATGTTGGCGAGCGGTTTGGTTTTCTCAATGTAAGCGGAGACCAGGTTGCCGAGAGTTTCGCGCGCGACTTTTGGATCGATGAGCACGCCGGTCAGGAGAATAATGGGAGTTGACGGCCGGATCTCCTTCAGCCGCGCGATGGTGGTCAGTCCGTCCGCTTCGTCGAGTTGCAGATCGGAAATGATGAGATCAGGGATTTCTTCCCGTGCGGCCGTGAGAGCCTCGGCCGACGTGGCAACCGAGCGGACGCGGTAGCCTTGTGCCAGCAGGAACTCGCCCAAGATTTCTCGGATGGCCTGCTCATCGTCGATATGCAGAATGGACTTGTTCATGTCAGAGCGCCTTTTTGGAGATGCTGGAATGGACAACCTGCACGACGGCAATGCCGCCCACAACGTTATCCTGATCGCGGAGTGGAATAAGCGTTAGCAGGCCGGGGATCCGGCGCCCGTCTTGGCCGAGAACCACTACTGGGTGGTGGCGTAATTCACGTCCCTCGAACAGCGCCCGGGCGAGAGGATCAAGCCCGGCGGCGGGATCGCGTGCGACCTCCACGATCTTGGCCAAAGCACCCGTAATGATCGTTTCATCCTCGCGGCCAGTCAGCTGCACGACCGCTGCGTTGATGCGGGTCACCGTGAGGGCCTTCGTGAGGACAATAACCAGATCGTTGACTGAATTGACGATCAGTTGGTTGTAGCGAAGTTGGTGCTCTTGAGAGGCAATGGTCCATTTGCGTTCGAGATTTTCGGTAAGCAATTGCTCGTTGGTTGCCCGCAGTTCGGCGGTGCGGGAAAGCACTTTCCCCTCTAGCTGGGCGTTGGCCTCGGTCAGCACCGCCGTGATGCGCCGCCGTGCCGCGATATCGTCCCGGAGGAGCCAGCCGACTGCCGTCAAGAGAAGGAAATTCAGTGCGATACCCAATCCGATCACCCAGCGGGTGGTTTGCATCTGGATGTAAGCGACGCGTTCGCGTTCGCTCAACTTTTCGTATTGGGCGTCGCGAAGTTTTTCGAGCCCGCGTTCGATAGCCGCGATGGTGTCCGAGCCGGCGTCGGCTGCGAGAAGCGTCTGGACCTTGTCGGATTGGTTTGCGCTCCGGGCCGTCCACACTGTCCGCGCCAAGGCTGCGCGCTCTTGCACCCGGGTGATCAACCGGAGCAGTGTCTGGTAAGTGGCTTCGTCGCCGCGGGTGAGCGCCCTTGCGGTGTCCATGTTCTCTTCGAGTAGCGCGAAGGATGCCCGGCAAGAGGCGAGGTCGCGGGGGTCTCCCGTCAGTGCGTAAGTGCGCATCAAACCGTCGCCTTGTCGCAGGCCTGAGGCAATGTTTTCGAACTCGTAGATCGTCGCGTAGGTGTGGTTTACCCAGTCGCTGCTGGCCAAAGATCGATCGATGGTCCGCAGGGCATAGGCGGCCACGCCCGCGATCACGACGAAGATGCCGACGAAGAGGAAAAAAATGCGCGAAAGAATGTTTTCTTTCAAAGGGAGCAAGGGATAGGAGGCACTTAGTGGGGCGGTGGGGCTGGGTTACGGTCAGGATCGCTCTCTGGTGGATCAGTCTTCACTACAGTCCAGATTGTTTGATTCCGACCCACTTCGTAAGTATAGGTGTATTCACTGGCGGTTGTCCAATTGTTATCCAAGGCGGCGGCCACCTTGGCGGCAATCTTCCGAATGCTCGGGTTGCTGCTCTCCAAATTGAAGGTATACTTGCGGTTGTTGTAATCGAGATAGACCTTCCTTTCAGTGACGTAGCAAACGGCGTGACTGACTCGGGAGCCGACCAGATCTACGCGGATCAGCCGAGTCTTGAAGCCGCAGCGGCCAAGGATGTGGTTGGCAAGGACCGCATAGTCGTCGCAGTCTCCGCTCCGGTGCTCCAAGAAGACATCGGGCGGTTGCACATAGGGATAATAGTCGAAGGCGAAATTTTCGAAGAGATCGGCAAAGTGACCCGGAGTCATGTTGGGTTCGGCTTCCAGTTCCAACAACCCAAACCGATCGGTTGGCTTGAGCGCCCACGCGTTTGCACCATTCAACAACACGGTTAGCATGAGGGAGCCGATGCGTATTTGGCGGGCCGGGGCTGTCGACCAACTGGGAATCGACAATATCTTTGTCGCGTTCATGCGGGCGGTGGGGTGCTCAGCCATCTTCGGCATGATTTCACCGGTGGCGAGGACGATCTCCGGTGTCGACGGGCGAAGGTTCGTTTCCGAGCTGAGTTTGTGACGACTCCGCAAAAACCGGCGCGAGAGGAATTCGTGGGTCGAGGGCTCCACGAAATTTTCAAAACAGAACTCCCGCACCGACTATCATGGCGTCGGTGACGGAACTGCGGTGGATAGAATTATGTCGCGCGCAACGAAGCCGCATGTCGGCGCAGTCAATTGGCCGATACTGCCGTCGGAACGATCCCGCAGGGTCAAACTTTGTCGAGCGCCTGCTTGATGTCGGCGATGATGTCCTCGACATCCTCGCAGCCGACGGAGAAGCGCACGAGTCCATCGGTCAGGCCGAATTTAAGACGCTCTTCCATCGGCACCGAGCCGTGGGTCATGCTGACCGGGTGACAGAGGAGGCTTTCGACGCCGCCGAGACTCTCGGCGAGGGCGAAAAGTTTCACACTGCGGGCAAATCTCTTGCCGGCTTCCAGCGAGCCGAGCTCGGCGGAAACCATGCCGCCGAAACCGCTCATCTGTTTCTTCGCGAGTCCGTGATGCGGATGTGTGGGCAGTCCGGGATAGTAGACTTTCTGCACCTTCGGGTGGCTGGCGAGAAACTTGGCGACTTCGCGTGCGCCGATCTCGTGCTGGCGCATGCGCAGGGCAAGTGTCTTGGTGGCGCGGAGAATGAAGAAGCAATCCATCGGGCCGGGGACACCGCCGACCGCGTTCTGGAGGAAACGGAGTTTGGTGTGCAGGTCGTCCGAGCGCGTGACCACGATGCCGCCGATGACATCGCTGTGACCGTTGATGTATTTCGTCGTGCTGTGGAGCACGAGATCGATGCCGAATTCCAGCGGGCGCTGAAAATACGGGCTCATGAAAGTATTGTCGCAGACCGTAATCAGGTTGTGCTCCTTGCCGATGGCGGCGATGCCGTCGAGGTCGGTGAGGTTGAGCATCGGATTGGTCGGCGTCTCGACGAAGATCATCTTCGTGGCCGGTGTGACGGCAGCGCGGACCTGGGCGAGATCGGAAGTGTCGACCCACGAGAACGTCAGGCCGTAGCGCTTCATGACTTTGTCGAAATAGCGGAAGGTGCCGCCGTAAACATTGTTGGTAACGATGACGTGGTCACCGGCGCTGAGGAGCATCGAGACCGCCGTGGTGGCGGCGAGACCGCTGGCGAAGGCGAGGCCGTGCTTGCCCTGCTCAAGCGCTGCGATGTTTTTCTCAAGCGCGACGCGAGTCGGGTTGATCGTGCGGCCGTAGTCGTAGCCTTTGTGCTTGCCCAGCTCTTCCATCGCGTAGGTGGAGGTCTGGTAGATCGGCATCATGACCGCGCCGGTCGTCGGGTCCGGCTGCTGGCCGGCGTGGATTGCGTCTGTTTGGAAGCCCATGGGTGAAATCAGGAATTTTTCTTGGTGGAAAGATAGTCGAGCAGATCGATGCGCGTGAGAATGCTCACCGGCTTGCGCTGGTCGTCGACGACGACGGCGGCCGGACTCTGGCCAAGAATTTCCTGTAAAGTGGAGATTGGCGTTGCCGCACTCACGATCGGGAATTGGCGGTTCATGCACTTTGAGACAAGCGAGGAGCGGTTGCCCGTGCCGGAGGTGAGATACTCCATCAGGCTCGCCTCGGTGACGAGGCCGACCAGCACGCCGCCTGAGGTGACGGGCAACTGCGAGATGCTTTTCTCGCGCATGGTGGTGATGACTTGGTGCACCGTCTGCATGTCGTCGGCGCAGATGACGGCGGCGCGGCCACTCCCGAGAATATCGTGCACGTGGCCGGAGATTGGTTGAGCCTCGAAAAATCCGTTTTCCTTCATCCACTTGTCGTCGATGAATTTTGTCATGTAGTTGCGCACGCCATCACCGAAGACGACGACGCAATTCTGCCCGGCCGTGAGCCGCTTGGCGGCTTGCAGCGCAGCGAAGAGGGTGGCGCCGCTGGAACCGCCGACGAGGAGGCCTTCTTCGCGGATGAGACGGCGGGCGAGCAGGAACGACGGTTGGTCCTCGGTCTTGACCCACTCGTCAACCAGAGTGCGGTCGAGCACATCGGGGATGAAGTCGTAGCCGATGCCCTCGACCTTGTAGGTGCCGACATGCGTGCCGCCCGCGAGGATCGAGCCGACCGGATCCGCGCCGACGACAATGATCTGTGGATTATGTTGCTTGAGGCGCTTGGCGACGCCGGAGATCGAACCGCCGGTGCCGGCGGACATGACGACCATATCGATCTTGCCGTCGAGCGCGTCGATCATCTCCTGCGCGGTGGTGTCGAAGTGGATCTTCGGGTTGTTGGCGTTGCCGTATTGGTCGAGGATGTGCGCGTTCGGCAGTTCCTTCTGCAGGCGGCGGGCGACGCTGATGTGGCTCTCGGGAGAATCGTAGGCGGCCTCGGTCGGAGTGCGGATGATCTCGGCGCCGAGCGCTTCGAGCACGACCTGTTTTTCGCGACTCATTTTTTCCGGCATCGTGATGATGACGCGGTAACCTTTTACCGCACCGGCGAGCGCGATGCCGATGCCGGTGTTGCCGCTCGTCGGCTCAATGAGCGTGTCACCGGGCTTGATGCGGCCCTCGCGTTCGGCGGCCTCGACCATCGCCTTGCCAATGCGGTCCTTCAGCGAACCGCCCGGATTGAGGAACTCGCATTTCGCGTAAAGATTGCAGGCGAGATGGGCGCCCACGCGGTTGAGTTTGACCATCGGGGTGTGGCCGATGGCGTCGACGATGTTTTGGTGGGCATTCATGCGAGAATGTTGCTAATGACGGGGCGCGAGTTTGACAACAAGGGGGCCGCACTCACGCGCCGTGTCAAGGTCGCGCCGCCACAGAAATGAGCACAGTAGCGCGCAGAGTTCGGGCATTCTTTTCTCCACTGAATTGGCGGTCGGATATCAAGGGTAGCACCGCGCTGCTGCGGACCCATTGCTTGCGAGCGCGAATCATTTCTCGCCTCAAGTAGGCCGTGCCATCCGAAGCCCGCAGGGCGAAGGATGGCGGAGAGAGGGGGATTGACTTGCGTCGCTCAAGACTGCGTCCCAAAGCCTGCGGCTTTGCCTTATCCCCATCTCGCGGCGCCTTGCGCCTACACCGGCTGCGCCGGTCCGCCATTTGCCTGTCGTCAAATGGCGGAGAGAGGGGGATTCGAACCCCCGATAAGGTTTCCCCTATGCAGCTTTAGCAAAGCTGTGCCTTAAACCACTCGGCCATCTCTCCAAAGTAGGCTCCCGACAAAACCCGGCGCTCTCCCGAGTGCAAGGCATTTTCCTACAGGAGGCCGGCATAATATTTCGGCTTCAGCACGCCGATACAGGGCAGGTTCCGATAGCACTCGTTGAAATCCAATCCGTAGCCGACGACGAATTCGTTGGGAATTTCAAAGCCGACGTATTCCGCTTCGAATGGCACGACGCGCCGCGCTTTTTTGTCGAGCAGCACGCACGTCTTTACCGTTGCTGCCTTCTTGGCGAGCAACAGCGCCTTCACCGCGGACAGCGTGTTGCCGGTGTCGAGAATGTCGTCCACGAGCAGCACATGGTGGTCGGTGATGTCAAGCTTCAGACTGTCGATTACCACGGGCTTGCCGGCCGCCTGGGTGCCGCTGTGGTAGCTGGAGGCGCGCACGCAGTCGAGCCGCACCGGCACCCGCAGTTTCCGAAGCAAGTCGGCGGCGAGCACCACCGCGCCGTTCACCACGGCGACGACGGTGAGATGCTGCCCTGCGTAGTCGCGGTTGATTTCCTCGCTCAAGCTCGCGATGCGGCGCCGGATGGCGGTCTCGCTGACGAGCACATGGTCGAGATGCTTGAGCTCAGGAATCGGTTTTTTCTTGGGCATGGGGTTTTAAGGGCGAAAGCCCGGCGCATGGCAACTGTTACCCGTGCGCGCGGCGGGGTTAATATTTTTGACTTCACACCACCGCGCCGGTTGCCTGCTGCGCCGGCCCGCACCCACCGATGATTTCCATCCAGGTTCAGCAACTGACCAAGCAATTCGGGAGTGTCGTCGCCCTGCGCGGCCTCGATCTGACGATCAACCCGGGCGAGTTGTTTTTTCTTCTCGGCCCGAGCGGCTGCGGCAAGACCACGCTGCTGCGCTCCCTTGCCGGTTTCTACATTCCGGAGCAGGGAAGAATATTTTTCGGCGACGAAGACGTCACCCGGCTCGCGCCCCACAAGCGGAATACGGGCATGATGTTTCAGAGCTACGCGCTCTGGCCGCACATGAGCGTGGCGGAGAACGTCGCGTTCGGACTGGAGGAGCGCAAGGTCGCCAGGGCCGAGATCACCCGCCGTGTCGGCGAGGCGCTGGAATCTGTGCGCATGGAATCCTACGCCGCCCGCAAGCCCAACCAACTCTCCGGAGGACAGCAGCAGCGTATCGCCCTCGCGCGCGCGCTGGTCATTCGCCCGCGCTGCCTGCTCCTCGACGAGCCGCTGTCCAATCTCGACGCCAAGCTGCGCCTCGAGATGCGCACGGAGATCAGACGCGTCTGCAAGGAATTCAAACTGACAACCGTCTACGTCACGCACGACCAGAAAGAGGCGCTGTCCATCGCCGACCGGATGGCGATTCTCGACGGCGGGCACATCCTGCAAGTCGGCACGCCGCGCGAAGTCTACAAGCGTCCCGTCTGCAAGACCGTCGCCCACTTCATCGGCGAGACGGATTTTCTGCCGGGAAAGGTCGTTGGCCACGAGGGCGACGGCCTCGTCGTCGAGACCGCCGTCGGGCGCTTCGACGGCATCGCCGGCGATGCCGCGCATCCGCCCGCAGTTGGCGCGGAGGTGACGGTCTCCATCCGCCCCGAATGCTGGGAGCTGCAGCACACGCCGCAGAGACACAATGCCATCCGCGGCTTCATCGGCGAGGCGATCTACCTCGGCGAAGTCGCGCAATACGCCTTCGTCACCGGCAACGGCACGCGCCTGAAAATCTTCGAGCGCAATCCGCGCTTGATCGACGGTGCCGCGCGCGGCGAGCTTTTCGCCGCGGTCGCGCCGGAGGATGTCGTCGTGCTCACGTCGTGAGCCGCCGGTTTTCCCGATGAAGAAGGTGCTCATTATCTTCGCGCTCGTGGCGGTGGTCGCGCTGCCGTTTCTGTTGCGCCCCAAGCAGGCGGCGCTCGCCAAGGCCGACGACACGCTCGTCATCATCACTCCGCACAACGAGGCCATCCGCTACGAATACACTCAGGGTTTCCGCGAATGGTATCAGCGGAAAACGGGCCGCACAGTCGCTGTCGACTGGCGTGTGATCGGCGGCACAAGCGAGATCAACCGCTTTATCGATTCGGAATACACTGCGGCGTTCCAGAATTACTGGACGAACAAACTGCACCGCGACTGGAGCAACGAAGTGCTCAACGCCTACGCCAATCCGCGGCTCAACCCGGACGACAGCCCCGGTGACGACTCGCCCGAGATGGCAGCGCGGCGGGC
>JANXWT010000300.1 GCA_025351035.1 Opitutia bacterium
GCCTATTATTTCATCGCCGACTACCACTCGATGACGGCGCTGCACGACCCCGAGGCGCGCCGCGGCTACACCACTGGCATCGCGCTCGACTGGCTCGCGTGCGGGCTCGATCCGGCCAAGGCCGTCTTCTGGCGGCAGAGCGACATCCATGAAGTCTGCGAACTCACCTGGCTGATTGGCACACTCACGCCGATGGGCCTCCTCGAGCGCGCCCACAGCTACAAGGACAAGACTGCCAAGGGACTCTCGCCCAGCTTCGGCCTCTTCGCCTATCCCGTGCTGATGGCCGCCGACATTCTCCTTTACGACACCAACATCGTGCCCGTCGGCCGCGATCAGAAGCAGCACGTCGAGATGACGCGCGACATCGCCCTCAAGTTCAACCAGACCTACGGCGAAACCCTTGTCGTGCCCGAGCCCGACATCCGCGACGAGGTCGCCGTCGTGCCCGGTCTCGACGGCCAGAAGATGTCCAAGAGCTACGGCAACACCGTCGAGATTTTCGGCGAAGAAAAGGCCATGCGCAAAAAAATCATGGGTCTCGTCATGGACTCGCGCACGCCGCAGGAACCCAAGCCCGACGCCGACAAGAATCTCGCGATCCAGCTCATGAAGCTCCTCGCGCCGAAGGACGTCGCCGCCGACTACGAGCAGCGCCTGCGCGCCGGCGGCCTCGGCTATGGCGACCTGAAGAAGGCGCTCTTCGAGCACTACTGGAATTTCTTCGCCACAGCCCGCGCCAAACGCGCCGAGCTCGCCGCGAACCCCGACTACGTCGAGCAAGTCCTGCGCGACGGCGCCGAACGCGCCCGCGCCGTCGCCGACAAGGTGATGGCCCGCGCCCGCACCGCGTGCGGCCTGAGGTAGTTTTAATTTCCTTCCGTGACCGACCAGCACACAGACATCGGACGCAAACGGCAGGGATCAATCTATGTGACGGGCACCGCGGGCCAACGCCCAGCCGTGCCGGTCGCCTGGCCGGAATTGGAGAAGGCCGCGCAAAGGGCGATGTCGCCCGAGGCGTGGGCCTACATCGCGGGCGGGGCCGGGAGCGAATCGACGATGGACGACAACCGCGCCGCGTTCGAACGGTGGCGGATCGTCCCGCGCGTGCTGCGTTATGTGGAGAAGCGCGACCTCTCCATCGAACTTTTCGGACAACGACTGCCGTCGCCGCTGCTGCTTTGTCCGATCGGCGTGCTGAAGATGGCGCACCCTGACGCCGATCTTGCCGTGGCGCGCGCGGCGGCGGCGCTGCGGGTGCCGTATATTTTTTCCAACCAAGCTTCGGTGCCGATGGAAACCTGCGCCGCCGCGATGGGCGACGCCCCGTGCTGGTTCCAGCTTTACTGGAGCAAGTCCAACGAACTCGCGGCGTCCTTCGTCCACCGCGCCGAGGCGTGTGGCTGCTCCGCCATCGTGCTCACGCTCGACACCGCAATGCTCGGCTGGCGGCCGCGCGATCTCGATCTCGGCTCGTTCCCGTTTTTCAGAGGCGACGGCATTGCCCAATACACGAGCGATCCGGTCTTCCGCGGGATGCTCAAGGAGCCGCTGCCGGCCGCCGGGCCGAAGCCGCCGTTGACTCTTGAGACCATCGCGACCGCCCTCGCGCAGAAGAGGAATTATCCCGGCGGCCTGCTGAAAAATCTCACCTCAAGCGAGCCGCGCGCGGCGGTGCAACGTTTCATGAACGTCTTCGCGCGTCCGTCGCTGAACTGGGACGATCTGAAATTTCTCCGGCAGACGACCAAGCTGCCGATCCTGCTCAAGGGCGTGCTGCATCCGGAAGACGCCAAGAAGGCCATCGAGCACGGCATGGACGGGCTGATCGTGTCGAATCACGGTGGCCGGCAGATCGACGGCGAACTGGCGACGCTTGACGCGCTGCCGATGGTGGCCGAGACGGTGAACGGGAAAATTCCCGTGTTGCTCGACAGCGGCGTGCGCGGCGGGGCGGATGTTTTCAAGGCCCTCGCGCTCGGCGCGACGGCGGTGTGTCTCGGCCGGCCCTACGTCTATGGGCTTGCTTGCGCGGGCCAACGCGGCGTTGAGGAAGTCATCAGCAACGTTCTCGCTGAGTTTGATCTCACGCTTGGTCTCGCCGGCTGCACGAACGTGCGCAGCGTGACGCGTGAGGCGCTGCTGAAAGTTTAGGCGGCTGAATCCCCGCTCACCGCCCGGCCCAGGCGCGGAAGTCGGCGGCGTTTTCCTGGCTGACAAGCACCTCCTCGGCGGGCCGCGGCAGCAGTTGCACGGCCAGACGGCCTTTGCCGACGGAGGAAAAACTTTTCACCGCCGAGGCGTGGGCGAGGAAGTTGCGGTTGAGGCGGAAAAATTCGGTGGGCGCGAGTCCGGTGGCGAGAGTGGTGAGCGGCTCGTTGACGAGGCATTTCTCGCCGGTGCGGGTGACCAGGAAAGTGAGTTTGCTCTCGGAGAAAAAGTAGGCGATGTCGGCGATGGCCACCGGTTGATACGTCGGGCCGCGCTGGGCGAGAATGCGCTGGCGGGGCACGGACTGGCTAAGCGCGGCGGCGAGTGTGGTCAGGTTGCCCGTGAAGTGCCGGCCGAGTTCGCGATATTTGCGCAGTGCCGCCTCGAGGGCGGCGGGTTTTACGGGCTTGAGCAAATAGGCGATGCCATGCGTGGCGAAGGCTTCCAGCAGGTAGTCGTCGTGGGCCGTGGTAAAGACAACCGGGCAGGGCGGAGGCGCGGCGTGGAAAAGTTCGAGCGAGAGTCCGTCGCCGAGTTGGATGTCGGCGAGGATGAGGTCGGGGGCCGGATGTTGGCGCAACCATTGGCCGGCGGCGGCGAGACTATCGGCGCTGCCCGCTACGAGGCAGGCTGGCTCGGCGGCGATGAGCATCGCAGCGAGGCGATCGCGGGCCGGGGCTTCGTCCTCGATGATGAAAACGCGGATCATGCGAAGACGAGGGGCAACCGCACGCGGAACTCGCCGTCGTCAGCGGAGACTTCGAGCTGGCCGGGTGTGAGCAGGGTGATGCGTTCGCGGAGATTGGCGAGGCCGGTGCCGGTGCCGGTGCGAAGCGGGTTCTTCGGACGCAGCGGATTGGTGACGACGAAGGAGTCGGCTGAGAGGCGCACGTCGATGGCGAGCGGTTCTTCCTCGGAAAGGCGGTTGTGCTTGATGGCATTTTCGACGAGGAGCTGCAGCGAGGCCGGTGGCAACTGGCGGCGGTCGGCGGCATCGACGGCGGGCAACGTGACTTGCAGGCTGCGCGGGAAACGCAGCTCCATCAGCCGGACATACGAGTGAAGAAAGGCGAGTTCCTCGGCCAGTGGCACGAGGTCGCGGTTTTTTTGCGTGAGCAGGTAGCGGGTGACGTCGGCGAGGTGGGCGTTGAACTCGGCGGCGGCGGCCGGGTCACGCTCGATGAGAGCGGCGAGGGTGTTGAGGCAGTTGAAGAGGAAGTGCGGCGCGAGCTGCCCCTTCATGTTCTCCAACTCGGCCGCCAACCGCGCACGATCAAGCTGCTCGAGCCGCCGCTGGTCGCCGTGGCGTTCACGGATGAGGAAGAGGGTCTCGTAGGCGTGCAGCAGGAAGAGGACGGTGACCGTATTGTTGGTCGCGATGGTCCGGATGGTGCCGAGCCAGTCGTAGGCCGGGTAGGGGGAGTTGCTATAACGAAGCCAAAGCCAGACGGCGGCCACGGTCAGCGGCACTGTGCAGGCGAAATTGGCCGCGGCGAAGATGGTGAGTTTCCAGAAGGGCTGGACCAGCCAGTCGAGGTGCGGCCGGAGCCGCAAGGCCACGGCGCGGTTCCCTTCCCAGATGACAACGGCTGCGAGCACAAACCAAGTGGTCCTGAGCCAGTAGTCGCCGTCTCGCAAAGTGAGTTTGTCAAACAGCAACGCGAACCGCGGGATGACAAAGTCGAGCAGCCTAAGGCCGAGGGCGCGCATCCAGCGATCATGGCGGACGGGCGCTGCGCGGACTCGGGAGCGCCGCCGTCCGGTTTCGGTGCGGAAATATTCACCTTCAGACGTTGGCTGATTGCGCGCAAGCGACGCGGAGGCCAATTGGGTTGGCAGCAAATCAATCCGCAACTCCAAACCCCATCTGCCATGCCCGGTCAAATCTCGTTCAACTATCTCTCCATCCTCGTCGCCACCGTCAGCACCTTCCTGCTCGGGGGCCTCTGGTATTCACCGGTCCTCTTCGGCCGTGCTTGGATGCAGGAGATGGGCTTCACCGATGAGACGCTCAAGGCCAAGGGGAACGTCGGCCGCATCATGGGCCTGTCGTTTCTGCTCGAGCTGTTCATGGCGTTCAACCTGGCGGCGTTCATCGGCGGCAAGGCTTCGTTTCCCTTCGGCCTCTTCGCCGGAGCCGCGGCCGGTTTCGGCTGGGTGGCGCTGTCCTTCGGCGTCACGTATCTCTTCGAGCGCAAGTCGCTCCGGCTATTTTTCATCAACGCCGGCTATCACGGTGTCGCCTTCAGCATCATGGGCGCGATCCTCGGCGCCTGGCATTGAGCGCCGCGTATTGAGCCAACCCATCTTTCAAGCCTCCATCCGAATCTTCCGATGAGCACTTCTTCCGACCAAGCGATTTTGAACATGAGCAAGAACCTCCAGACGAAGACCGGTCGCACGCTCGACCAGTGGATCGCGCTCGTCCGCGCCGCCGGCCATGAGAAGCACGGCGAGATGGTCAGTTGGTTGAAAACCAAACACGCGCTGACCCACGGCTACGCCAATCTTGTCGTCTTGAAGGCACGGGAACAGTCGTCGCCCGGACCGGCCAGTTCCGCCGATTTGATCAAGAGCTGGTTTGGCGGTGACAAGACCGCGATCCGACCCCTCTACAACGCGGTGATGGTCGCCGTGCAGGAACTGGGCGGCGACATCGAGCTCGCGCCGAAGAAAACTTACATGAGCGTGCGCCGGAGCAAGCAGTTCGCCTGCATCCACCCTTCGACGAAAACCCGGCTCGATCTCGGTCTCCAACTCAAAGGCGTGAAACCGACAGGCCGCTTGGAACCGGCCGGCAGTTGGAACGGCATGGTCTCCCACCGTGTGCGGCTGGAAACTCCGGCACAGTTCGACCGCGAGGTGCGGCAGTGGCTCAAGGCCGCCTACACCGCCGCGTGACCGGCCACGTTGCCGCCCGCTCGCGCCACTACCGTTTCGAACGTTCGTTGATCATGAAGGCCAAGCCCGAGGCCGGGCACGCGCTGGTGGCTGATTTGCGCTCGTGGAAGAGCTGGGGTCGCGGCAGGAGCGCGATCCGCAGATGAAACTTTCCTGCTCGGAGCAAGCGACCGGTGTGGGCGCGTGGTCCTATTGGGAGAGCAAGAAGGAAGGAAACGGCCGGATGACGATTACCGCGCAGACACCGAGCATGGTCACCTACCGTCTGGAGTTCCCTGATTTCGGCACGCAGTCGACGGGTTCGATCGAACTCCAGCCGGTGGCCGATGGGCTCCGTGTCGTTTGGATGGACTCGGGCGATTTTGGGATGAATCCGCTGAACCGCTGGTTCGGACTTTTTCTCGAACGCCTGATCGGTCCCGATTTCGAACGCGGCCTCGCCAACCTGAAGAAGCTCGCCGAGAAATAATCCTGTTTCCAAGACGTGCCATCAAATCGGCGGAACCGGTTTACGCCGGGGTCGTCTCGCAACCGGCCCGCAGCATGATCCGCTTGCTTTGGAACCGCTGTTGCCGCGGCTGTCCGGGCGTGGGGGAGATCAGCCGGGAGTCGTTGAGCAAAGAGTAGAGCGCGATGGCCAGGTGCGCCGTCAGGATTCTGCTGGCCAGCAGAACGGCTGGTCCAACGGCTCGGCCCCGCCTCATTCACCCCAGTCGCCGAATTGCCACGCTTTCTTCGGCACGGCGTGGCCGGCGGTGAGCAGCGCGTTGTTCAGGAAAACTTCTTCGCCGTCGGGCTGCGTCAGGAAAACGTCGGCCAGATAGCGGTCGTATTTGTCGGGCTTGGTGGTGCACACGGTCACCGCCGTGGCGCGGGCGACGAGGGGATCGACGAAGCGTTTCGCCGCCTTGCCCTCGGGCGTGGCGATCTCCGGGCAGTCGAGGTCGCGCAACCGCAGTTTCTGTTTCACCCACTGGCCGGGACGCAGATAAATCTTCACCCACAGCGTGTCGCCGTCCACGACCTTCAGCACCGCGGCGTGGTAGGTGAAGAGGTCGGACTTGGTGTAGCCTGAGTCTAGAGCTGAGAGTTGAGAGCTGGGAGCGGAAACTTTCGATCCGAGCTGCACAGAGTTGCCGGCGGATAATCCCGTATCGTCCGGCAGATCGAGGTAGCAGGCAAAGCCCAGATCGACGACGAGGCCGCCGTCCGCGGCGA
>JANXWT010000339.1 GCA_025351035.1 Opitutia bacterium
CTGATTTCTCTGTCGTACACTGCGAGAATTTCCTTTATTTGCTCTGCTATTTCAACAACGAAGAACACGCTGACACCATCATCGCAATGGTCTAGCAATACGCCAGGAAGCGCTGCCTTACGCTGCGAGCAAGACGGGGACAGCGCGCAGAGGCCGGCGGAGCAGACTTCGCGAGGAATCATCGAGCTCAGACTCGTAATGCGCCGGCACGCCGGCCAACAGGCTCTGGAAAAAATGTCCAGGCCACCATGCGGCTCTGCTTCTGTCCCTGCGCCATCGGAATGATCCGCACCTCGGTGGCGCGGACGCTGGCGAGCACGTGCTCGATCTCGGCGAGATGCGCGCTCTTCGACAGCAGCGTGGTGAACCAGCGGCAGGTCTGCGGCCGCCGCACGCTTTCGTTGATCAGGCGCCGGATAAAAGCCACTTCACCCCCGCGACACCAAAGCTCAGCGGGTTGGCCACCGAAGTTCAGGACGGGTTTGCTGCTCTGGCTTTGCCCGAGATTGCGTAGCTTCCGGTGCGTGCCGGCGGCGGCGGCTTCCGCCGAGGTGTGAAACGGCGGATTGCAAATGCACGCGGCAAAAGACTCACAGGGCGCGAGGACACTCTGGAAGATTGCCGTTGCTGACCGTTGTTGCCGGAACTCGACGAGGCCAACGAGGGCTGGGTTGCCGGCCACAATCTGCTGTGCGTGACGGAGTGCGACGGGGTCGAGTTCCGTGCCCGCGAATCGCCAGCCGTATTCCCGCACACCGATGAGCGGATAAATGCAACTGGCGCCGACACCAATGTCGAGGATCGCAACCGAGGGTCCGCGAGGAATCGCGGCGTCAACCCCACCGCTCAGGAGGTCGGCCAAGTGGTGCAGATAATCGGCGCGCCCGGGAATCGGCGGGCAAAGGTAACCGGGCGGCACATCCCACTGCGCGATTCCGTAGCTCAACTTGAGCAGCGCTTGGTTCAGAGCGAGCACAGCGGAGGGATTCGCGAAATCGATCGACACGGTCCCATACGGATTGGTTCGGACAAACAGCCTCAATGCCGGCGAAACAGTCGCGAGTGCGGCAAAATCGTAGCCGGCGCGGTGGCGGTTGCGTGGATGCAGACCAGCTTTGCTGGGAGGTGACGGAATTTGTCTGATGATATGGAAAGACGAATCTGGCCGGGAGGAGCTTGAAGGGTAATGGCCGCTGGGAAAGCGGAGTTCATCCGGGTGCTCGTTGGGCCTCATTCCGCTCAACTCTTCAGCGACGCACAGAAGCGCGCGAGGCGAGCGAGCCCTTTGGTGATTGTCTCGTCCGAAGCGGCGTAGCTGAGGCGCAAGTAACCTTCCGCGCCAAACGCGAGACCGGGCACCGTCGCGACTTTCTCCGTTTCGAGCAGACGCGCGGCGAACGCCACCGATGGCAGGCCGAACTGGGAAATGTTGGGGAACAGATAAAACGCGCCGCTCGCCAGCACGCAGGTCATTCCGGGGATGGCCACGAGGCCGGCGTGCATGAGTTTGCGGCGGCGGTCGAAGGCGAGCTTCATCGCGCTGAGCGATTCACGGGCCTTGTCCTTTTCGTTCAGCGCGGCGATGGCGCCGTATTGTCCGAACGTCGTGGCGTTCGAGGACATTTGCGCCTGCAGTTCGCCGGCGGCCTTGGCAATGTCGGGCCGGGCGACCAGTGTGCCGAGCCGCCAGCCGGTCATGGCATAGCTCTTGGAAAAACCGGACGCGGTGAGCGTGCGGGCCGCGGCCTCAGGACTCAGCGTCGCGATGCACGTGGGTGTGCCTCCGTCATAGATCAGGTGTTCATACATCTCGTCGGAGAGGATGTAGAGATTGTGCCGCAAGAAAACCGCGACAAGGGCCTCGATCTCCGTCCGGGTGTAAAGGACGCCCGTGGGATTTGAGGGATTGTTGAAAATGACAGCTTTGGTCTTTGGAGTGATCGCCTGTTCGACCATCGCGGGTGTCAGCTTGAACGCCGTGCGGTCGTCAGTGGCGATGTAGACTGGGCGTCCACCGCAGAGTTTCACCATCTCGGGATAGCTGACCCAATACGGCGCGGGCACGAGAATGTCATCGCCGGGGTTGCAGACGGATTGGAGGCCGATGAAGCAGGAGAATTTTCCACCCGGACTGACAACGACTTGATTCGGCTTCACCAGATAGCCGTATTCGGCTCCGTAGCGAGCCGCGATGGCGACGCGCAGGGCCTCGACACCCGGCGTCGGGGCATACTTGGTCTTGCCGGCGCGCAGCGCGGTGATGGCGGCGTCCTTGATAAAATCCGGCGTATCGAAATCGGGTTCGCCCGCGGCAAAGCTGCACACATCGTCGCCCGCCGCCATCATCGCCTTGGCCTTGGCGTCGATCTCCAGCGTCGGGGACGGCGAAACATTCTGCGCCCAGACAGAAAGCGGATGCGGATTACTCATTGGTGAGCGCAGCTAAGTGGCCGCAAATGGTGATGGCAAGTCCTTCGGTTCGCTCGCCGGGAGGCGACGACCTGCCGTGCGTCGTAAACCGGGCCGCCGCCGCAATCAGCCGCTCAAAGCGGCTGGATCGCCGCCGAAGGAATGACCGGCGCTTCGCGGGCGAGCGCGCTGGCGGCGAAGGTGTCGGCCGGCAGTTGCAGGTTGAGCGCCGCGGACTTGACGATGAAGCGCGTCTTGTCGCGCGTGACGGCATTGCGCAGGTCGATCTCGCGAACGAGCCACTGCTCTCCCACTTTCTTCAGGCCAAGGATGGTGATGGATTTCTCGGGCTTGCCATTCGGGCCAAGGAGTTCGGCCTGCACGAGCGCACCGAACTGCGTGTCAAGCGCCACGCGCACGCCAGTGAGCTGAGAACGCTGCGCGGCCTGACCGGCCGGCGGATAGAGCACGAAGCTGTGGGCAGGCCGGCCGCGAATCTTGGCGAGACCTTCGTAGACAAAATCCTCCCAGTAGAGAAACGGCATCTGCAGATCGAAGAGCGTCAGGTCGGTGCCGCTGACTGACCGAAAGGAATCGGCACCGGTCAAGACGAGCGGGGCGGCCGCCCCGCTTTGCCAGCTCCACGCAGCCGGTTGCGCGCCACTTTGGATGAGCCAGCGTTGCTCGGAGGCGGCACCATGTTCGCCAGGCATTGTGAGTCGCGAGACGGGGCCGCCATCCGACCGCGTGCCGAGCAACTGTCCGGCGACGGTGCGCTCGGCACCCTTGCGCGGCATGACCCGCAGTTCGAATGCGAGCCAGTAAGTGCCGGCTATGCCCTGCTGACGGAATGCCTGCAGCACCGCCCGGCCCTCAGATTGATCCGGTTTCCCGATGCCGGCGAACTTTGGCGGCGGACGAAAGCGCTGAGCTTGCGCAAAAACTCCGGCGGGCACGACGGCGATCAGCGCCAGAGCCAAAAACAAAGCCCGGTGGCGGACCGGGCTGGAGTGAAAGCTAGGGCTTCGGTTTGTCACCCGGGGGAGGCGTTACCGGTGGTGTCGCCCGTTGGACCGAGGCGGCTGGAGCAGCGATTGTCGGCAATTTGCTGTCAGCGGCCTCGTGGTGTTTTGCCTGATAGATGTGAGCGAGATAAAGGCTAAAGCTGATAACGAAGAACGCGATCGCGGCGTTGATGGTCGACTTGCTGAGCACGTTTCCGGTCTCGGCCCCGAAGGTGGACTCGGCGACCCCACCGCCCATGGCGGCGCCGACGCCGCCGTCGGATTTCGCGCGCTGCATCAGCACGACGAAGATCAGGAACAGCGAAACGATGACCAGAACGAAGGTTAATATACCGATGAGCAGACTCATAAAGGGTGCGAAGCAAGGTCGTCCGACCCGCTTTGTCAACCAAAGTCCTGAAGGTCGAACCGACCCGGTTTGACCGCGCTCAGGCTTTCTGCGGCCGGTCGTAAAAGATGCGGATGTCCGCCTCCTTCGTGTGCAGGAGTGCGGTCGCCCGTTCGAGGGCGCGCTTGGTGCTGGCGGTCGGATTGGTCTCGGCGGGGAAGACGTTGTCCGCGCCAATCTGGGCCAGAAGGCCGCTGCGGGCGAGCACTGCCCGGACATCCTCGCTGATGCCGCTGATCAGCAAGTGCCGGCCGGTCTGCTGCAGGTAGTCGTGCAGGTTTTCCAAGGCCATGACCGTCGAAGCATCGAGGTGCCGGGCGTTTTTCAGACGGAGGATGAACACGCAAATATTCTGGTCCTCCGCCTGCCGGCGCACCTGCTCCTGGAAAAGATCCGCGGCACCGAAGAACAGCTCGCCCTCGACGTGGATGATCGAGATGAACGGGTGCACCCGTTTCGCCGGGTCGGCCAGTTCGGCGAGATTGCCGCTGTCGTTGAAAGTGTATTCGACAAGCAGAGGGGTGCTGGTCTTTTGGAGAAACAGCGCGAGCGCGACGCCGATGCCCACGTAGATCGCCGTGTCGAGCTTCAGCAGCAAGGCGGCGGTGAGCGTGATCGCGAACACGGCGGCGTCGGACCTCGTCGAGCGGCAGCAAATGCGGATCTGGTGCCAGTTGATCAGTTGCACGCCCACCCGGATCAGCAGCGCCGCCAGCGCCGCGACTGGAATATAATTGAAAACCGGGGTGATGAAAAGCAGCACCACGAGCACCACGCCACTGCTGAACATCGAGGAG
>JANXWT010000282.1 GCA_025351035.1 Opitutia bacterium
CGTAGTTGAGGGTGTCACAGAGTTCCTGCCGATCTCGTCAACCGGCCACTTGATCATTGCCAACCAAATCCTCGGCCTCGAATCCGACAAGCCACTCGTCGGCAAGGCCGGTGAGCCGCTCTGGTATCGCCGTCCCTCACCCAGTCACCCCGAGGGCCAACGCTTGACGCTAAAACTTGCCGCCGACACCTACACGGTAGTCATTCAGATCGGCGCGATCGCCGCCGTCGTTTTGCTTTATTGGCAGTCGCTCTTGAACATGGCGCGGGGGCTCTTGGGGCGGAGCAGCTCCGGCCTGCGCCTCTTGCGCAACGTCGTGCTCGCCACCATCCCGGCAGCGGTGATCGGATTTCTCGCCAACGAGTGGGTCAGCGAGAAACTGTTCTCCATCCCGACCGTGACGTGCGCGCTGGTCGGCGGCTCGGTGCTGATGCTGTGGGCGGACCGGTGGTGCCGGCAGAACTCCGGCATCGATTTTGCCCGCAACGACCCCTCAGAGATCACTCCGCGCGCGGCGACGGGTATTGGCTTCGCCCAATGCCTGGCCATGTTTCCCGGCACGAGCCGGTCGATGATGACGATTGTTGGCGGATATCTCGCGGGCCTCTCGCCGGCCAAGGCCGCCGAGTTCAGCTTCCTTGTCGGACTGCCGACGCTCGCCGGCGCGGCGCTGTTGAAAGGTTGGAAAAGCGGCGGCGCGATGATCGAGGTTTTCGGTTGGCCGCATGTGCTGCTCGGGGCCGTTGTGGCGGCGATATCGGCCGCGCTCGCGGTCAAGTTTCTTGTCAATTTCCTCACGCGACACGGGCTCGCCGTCTTCGCCTATTACCGGCTGGTTTTGGCGTTCAGCTTGGTGCTGTTTTGGCTCTTGTGAGAGCGTCGGCTAGGAGCCGGTTTAATACCTTGACGGACCTAAGCGCGAACCTTACCACCCTCAACCTTACCAACTTCACTTTGCACTGGCCGCGACGCCGTGCGCAGAACACTTTTCACCATGGCTAATCCGAAACGCAAGCAATCCAAACGCCGCAGCGCCAACCGCCGCGCCGCCAACGCCCTGAAGGCCCCTGAATTCGCCAGAGATCCGTCCGATGGCGGTCTCTTCCGTCCGCATCGCATTAACCCGAAAACCGGGATGTATCGCGGCCGTCAGATTCTTGATGTGACCGTCTAAGGCCGGTTGATCGCAGTTTCCCCGCCATCAACCCTCCACCGGCCAGTCCCGCCTCCGCTCAGGCCCGTATCGCGGTCGATGCGATGGGTGGCGACCTCGGTCCGGCCGAAGTAGTCGAAGCTCTCAAACTTGTCCTCGGTTCCGGTGAACCCATGGAGCCCATTTTGCTGGTGGGCGACGAGACGGTGTTGAAACCGCTACTGGCCGCGGCTGGTCTCCACACCCATCCGAAAGTCTCGGTCGTGCACGCTTCGGAGGTCGTGACCATGGAGGACAAGCCCCTGCAGGCGATAAAGCGCAAGAAGGACTCCTCGATGATTCGCGCGATTGAACTCGTGAAAACGGGCGAGGCCCGCGTCGCCGTCAGCTCCGGCAACACCGGGGCGCTCATGGCTGGCGGCACCTTGCGCCTCCGCACGATGACTGGCGTCGACCGGCCGGCGCTTGCCGCGGTCATTCCGCGCGACAACGGGAACTTCATACTCATCGACGCCGGCGCCAATCCCGAGGCTCGCCCCGCGCACCTCGTGCACAACGCCATCCTCGGAGCTAACTATGCCAAGGTCATCTTTGGCCTCGACCGGCCTCGGGTCGGCCTGCTCACCATCGGCACCGAGGAAGGCAAGGGCAACGCACTCATCACCGAGACGCATGACCAACTGAAAAAAATCACCGCGGTCATCAACTACGTCGGCCCGATCGAGGGTTTCCACGTATTTCGTGACCACGTTGACGTGGTCGTCTGCGACGGATTCACCGGCAACACGCTGCTCAAGACCTGGGAGTCGCTCGCCAAATTTATCACCGGCCTCCTCAAACAGGAGTTGAAGCAGAATCCCCTCCGCCTGACCGGAGCCGTGCTCGCCAAAGGTGCTTTTGATGCGCTGAAAGCCCGCATGAATCCCGACCGCTACGGCGGCGCTCCCCTGCTCGGCTTGCGCGGCAATATCCTCAAGGCCCACGGCTCAAGCAACCGCCACGCTTGGGCCAGCGCCATCCGGGCAGCCGAAAAAATCATCCAACACGATCTTTATCATCACATCGAACAGGACGTTGCCCGCGCCCACGAACTCATTAACCCGCCGGCAGACGCGCCCGCGTTGTCTGCGGCCAGCTAACCTCTGATCCCATGCCCTCTGTTGTCATCGCCGGAGTCGGTTCTTACGCCCCCCTTCGCGTCGTCACCAACGCGGAACTTTCCAAAACCGTCGACACGACCGATGAGTGGATTGTCTCACGCTCTGGCATCCGCGAGCGCCACATCGCCGCGGCGGACGAGGCGTGCTCGGACCTCGCACTCAAGGCCGCCCAAGCAGCCCTCACCGACGCCGGGGTCACCGCCGCTGACATCGACCTGCTGATTGTTGCCACGGCCTCACCTGATTCACCGTTGCCCTCCACTGCCTGCCTGGTGCAGCACCGGCTCGGCGTGCCGGCGCACGCCACTTGCTTTGACATCGCGGCCGCCTGCTCCGGCTTTCTTTACGCAATGGAGATCGCCTACGGCCAGCTGCTCACCAACCGCTACAAACGCGCCCTGATCATCGGGGCGGAAAAGCTCTCCTCCATCACCGACTGGACCGACCGCACCACCTGCGTGCTCTTCGGCGATGCCGCGGGGGCCGCAGTGCTGAACAAGGTCGAGACCCCCGGCATCGGCATCATCGGCTCCGACCTCGGGGCTGACGGAGAATTCGCCGATAATCTTTACATCAAGGCCGGTGGCAGCCGCACGCCCGCCTCCGTGGAAAGCGTCAGGCAGCGGGATCACTGCATCCGTATGAACGGCCGTGAAGTCTTCAAGAGTGCCGTGCGCGTCATGGAGACGGTCGCCCGCGAAATGATGGAACAACACCAACTGACCGCTGACAACATCAGCCTCGTGATTCCCCACCAAGCCAACATCCGCATCATTGAGGCCCTCGCCGGCAACCTGAAGATTCCGATGGACAAATTTTACGTGAACCTCGATCGCTTCGGCAACACCTCGTCCGCCTCGATTCCCCTCGCCCTCGACGAGGCGCGTCGCGCCGGCCGCATCAAACCCGGTGATCTTACGCTCCTCGTCGCCTTCGGCGCTGGCTTGACGTATGGCGCCACCCTTATTCGATGGTAACCACTCTCGTCATGCGCCTCCGCCTTCCCTTCGTTCTCGCGGCCCTGTCCGCACTCAGCATCTTGCCGGCCCGCTCCGCCGCCGATCTCGTCTGGTCGTCTGCAACCGGCTGGCGCGTCGAGGGCGGCGCGTTGGGTGATCTTGCCGGCCCCGCCGGGCATGCGACGGCCCTCGACCTGATGAACAAGGCGCGCACGGCCGAGGAAGCGCATCACTACGGCAACGCCCTCAGCCTCTACGGCAGTATTACGAAAAAATTTCCCAACTCCATCTACGCGGCCGAGTCGCTCTACCGATCCGGCCTCGTCCGCCAGCAGCGCCACGAATACTTCAAGGCCTTCGACGCCTTCCAGCAGATGGTCAGTCGCTACCCCAGCAGCGAGAAATTCGGCCTTGTCATCGGCGAGCAATATCGCGTCGCCTCGCTCCTGCTGGCGGGCAAGCGCAATTATCTTTTCGGCGTTATTCCGGGGATGAAGAACAGCGAAAAATCCCTCGAATATTTTGAGCAGATCGTCACCAACGCCCCTTACAGCGACTATGCCCCGCTTTCGTTGATGAACGTCGCGCGCGGTCACCAAAAG
>JANXWT010000362.1 GCA_025351035.1 Opitutia bacterium
GTCAGAGCAGGGGAGCTGCGCTCCCCTGTGACCCCTCCCGATCTTTATTGATCTTCCCCCATCCTCCAACCAACCATAACTAACTCGACCCTCCCACCTGTCCAACGGACGGGGTCCACCTCAGATCATCGGAACCTGGATCAGCGTCTATTATCAGACGCTTTCTCAGCCCAGATGGGAAAGGTTTTGCTGGCTTATCGGCATCGCTACCGGCTGGCTCCTCCTGCCACGGTATATTTTCGAATGAAATGTGAACCGAGATAAATCACCAGAGCCGCGCCCGTCACGCTCACGCTGCATGACGGACACCAAAAATATTTCAACCTAATCAACCAAGCGATCAATCCAACGGTCACATGGCCCTGTCAAGCCGCGAGCCCTTTGTAACCAATCTCTTAACGCACCTCACATCGCCTTGTAGACGGCGGCGAGGGCCTGCTGCTCCAGCTCCAGGGCGCGCTTCTCGATCTCCGCGCCTTCGCGGACAACTTTCCCGGCGAAGGCCTTGTCGGCAAAACCCTTCACGTTGATGCGCACGTTGAGGTAGGCGCCCTGCACGGCGGCGCGGGCGCAGAGGGCGCCGACACCGGCGTCGGACACGGAGTTCGGGTTGCCCTGCTCGGCCATGGCGACGGCGATGGGCAGGGCTTCGCACGAGAGCTGCATGACCCGGAACGGCACCTCGATCGCGGTGCGCGTGGCGGCCTGGATGGCGGCGGTGCGCGCGGCCTTCTCGGTGTCCGTGCCCTTGGGCAGGGCGAAGGCGGCCAGGATGCGGTTGAACGCCGCCGTGTCCTCGTCCACCAATCGGAGCAGCTCGTCCTTGATCTTCTGGCCCTGCTCGGCCCACCGGGAAAACTCCTCCCAGCGCGCGTCCCAGCCGGCCTTGTGGGAGGACAGGTTGGCGACCATGGTGCCGAGGGCCGCGCCGAGCGCGCCGACATAGGCTGACACCGAGCCGCCGCCCGGGGCGGGGCTCTCGCTGGCGGTCTCGTCGGCAAAAGCCTTGAGGTCCATGCCGACGAGCTTTCCCTTGGTGGTGTCGCGAAGCAAGTATTCGATGATGCGCTCCTCCGGCTTGAACGGCGCCAGCTCGTTCAGGCCGAGCGAGCGGACGGCGATCTTGATGAGCTCCTTCTCGGAGACTCCGGTCGAACGCTGCTGTTTCCTGAGAAAATGGCGGCCCGCGTCGAGCAATGCCTGCAGCGGCACGAGCCCGACCAGCTCGGAGCCCGTCACGCGGAGCCCGCGCTCATGGGCGGCGCGGCAGACCTCGTCGAACGCCACGTGCATCGGCGTGACGCTGATGTTCGTCAGGTTCATCGAGATCTGGGCGATGCCGTATTCCTCGATGAACCAGCCGATGGCCTTCACGCACTTGAGCGTGCCCGGGACGCTGACCGGATTGCCATTCGCGTCCTTCACGGGTTTGCCGACGGCGTCCTTCTTCGGGCGGCCGGCCTCGCGCACGTCGAACGCCACGGCGTTGGCGCGGCGCGTGGAGGTCGTGTTGAGGTTGACGTTGTAGGCGACGAGAAATTCGCGCGCGCCGATGACGGTCGCGCCGCGCTGGGCGTCGAACTCGGCGGGGCCGAAGTCGGGTTTCCACTCGGGCTGCTTGATCTTCTTGGCGAAGCCCTCGTATTCGCCCGCGCGGATGACGGAGAGATTTTTGCGCGCGGGATTTGGCTGGGCGTATTCGTAGAGGTAGACGGGAAACGCGAGTTCGCGGCCGACACGTTCAGCCAGATGGCGCGCGTGCCCGGCGGTCTCCTCCATCGAAATACCGGCGATGGGAATGAGCGGGCAGACATCGGTCGCGCCCATGCGCGGGTGCTCGCCGGTGTGGCGGGACATGTCGATGACTTCGCCGGCTTTCTTGATCGCGCGGAAGGCGGCCTCGCACACGGCGGCGGGCGCGCCGACGAACGTGACGACCGTGCGGTTGGTCGCCTTGCCCGGGTCGACGTTGAGCAGCTTCACGCCCTCGACGGCCGAAATCTCGTCGGTGATCTGGCGGATGACCGCCGGATCGCGGCCTTCGCTGAAATTCGGAACGCACTCGATTAGTTGGCTCATGGGAAAAGTGTTCGGGAAAACTGCGGGTAGCTCAATAGCCCGCTGTGTCGTAAGGGCCCTGCCCGCGCCCGTAGACGAGGATCATGCGCTCGAACGTGCAGACGAGCCGCCCGTCGTGCGTCTTGGCGGTGGTGGCGACGCGGATGACGCCCTGCCCCGGACGCGACTTCGACTCGCGCTTCTCGAGGATGGTCGACTCCGCGTAGACGGTGTCACCGGCGCGGACTGGCGCGTGGAACTTCACGTTCTTCCACGCGAGGTTCGCGACGATCTTGGAAATTGTCTTGGTCATCATGCCGGTCAGCACGGCGAGAACGTGCAGCGGATTGATCGTCTGCGCGCCGCCGATGGCTTGCGCGTGGAAATTCGCCTCGGTCAGCTCGGGCGACTGGTCGAGCGAGCGCAGCGTATGCGCCATGCTTTCCCCGGCGGTGAATGTCTTGCCCGGCCTGTGCTCGTAGGTTTCGCCGACTTCGATGTCCTCGAAGAAGAGCCCCATCCGCTCGCGGAAGACGCCGGGAGAAACCTCGATGTGCGATGCGTGTTTGTTCATGAAGAAAATAATCCGTCAACCACAGATAAACACAGATAGGCACAGATAACGGACCAGAACAGCGAGAGGGGCTCTTGGCTATCAGTGCTCATTCGTTAGGATTATGGTTAACTCGCTACTCAATAGTTAATCCGGGTAAAGTGGTCGTGGCCGTGGCGCGCGATGAGCGCGTCGTGCACGAGCTTGGCCACCGTTTCGCCGCGCT
>JANXWT010000381.1 GCA_025351035.1 Opitutia bacterium
ACCGTGCCGTCACTTTTCAGTGCCAGTCCAAACCCACTGCCGAACGCCAAGGCCTTTACGCCTGCTAGGCCGCTGACCTGCACCGGGGTAGAGCTGTCCGACCACAGCAGACCAACGGTATTCTGTCCCCACATCATGACCGCGCCAGAGGCAGTGACCGTAAGGGTGGCAGTAGTGCTAGTAGCTACGCCCGCGACGTTGGTCGCAATGACCCGGTAGCGATATCCATTTTGCCCGAATGACGCGGCGGACACTGTTAGAGATCCAGTGTTGACTCCACTATATGTGGAACTGTTGGCGAGATCGCTCCAATTGGAGCCATTGTCCGTCGACAATTGCCATTGGTAAACCGGAGTGGGCGTTCCGTTGGCCAATGCAGTAAAGGTCGCGCTTTGGCCGAGATTCACCGTTTGGTTGGAGGGCTGCGATACGAAGCTGGGCACAATATTCGTCTCGTAGACCGTCAGCGACATGACCTTTGTCACCACACTCGACCAAGTGTAGTCACCCACACCGACCACAAAATCATAAGTTCCGACCTGCGTGGGAATGCCGGCAAAAACACCATCATCGGACAGGCTCATGCTGCCGGGCGGCAAAGTGACCGTTCCATCTGGAAGATACCAATGGTATGGCGGCTGTCCGCCGGAGGCATTAAATTGAATGGAGTAAATTGAGCCAACTTCACCGTCGGGCAGCGTTGCAAAAGTGGTGATTTGAAGTAGATCGTTGACCGTGAGCGTGGCGCCATTGGATGTCTCGGAATTGGCGCCGTTGTTGTAAGTGACCACGCAGCGATAGCGGTAGCCGTTCATCTCCGCCGCGACCGGATTGATCGTGAGCGTGTTGCTGGTCGCACCGGAGTAAGGGGAGCCGTTAGCGACGTTCGCCCAGTTGCCGCCGCCGTTCGTCGAGACCTGCCACTGCAAGGTCGCTGAGCCGGACGTGTTGGTCCCGATGCTGAAACTCGCTTGACCGCCCAGATTGATGAGCACGTTTTGGGGCGGGCTGGAAATGACGCTCGGCGTGAAGTTGACGATCGCCGTCTGCTGGTTGAAGTTGAGACTGTTGGTGCTATTGACGCCGGCCAGCCACGTGCCGTTGATAATCGGGAAGGTGTAGTGGCCGCTGTTGTCGGTCTGCGCCCCGGCGCTGTAGAGCACGCTACTGATCGTGGCGGTGGCGTAGACACTGGCATTGGCAACCGGGTTGTTGCTGTAATCCCTGACCATGCCGCTGATCGTCCCGGTGCCGGTGCGCACGGGATAGGCGATGCCGGAGATTGTCTGGTTGTTGGATATTGTCTGGTTGATTTTGGCGCCCACCAGATTGTTCGCGGCGGCGGAATCGCTGGGCAACTGGATGCTCCAAGTGCCGCCGACCACGCCGAGGTCGAAATTGCCGCTGCCATCCGAGGTGGCTTTCAGGAAGGTGTTGCTGTTTTGGAGGCTGGCACCGATCTGCAGGTTGGGCACCGGAGAGCCGTTGTTGCGCACGGTGCCTTGCAGGTGGGCATTGGGCAGTTGGGCAACAAATGTTTTCTGCACCGCCTGACCATTAGTCACGGTGGCGCTGGTGCTGCCCGGCGGAATGTAGCCGGCTAAGCCCGGAGAATATTCGTCCACGTTGAGATTCCACGTTCCGGCGATAACGCCGATGGAAAAATTGCCGTTGGCATTCGTCAGGGCCCTGAGTTCGTAGACATGCTGGCTGTCGCTGGCATGGATCTGAATGTTGGCGAGGGGCGTGTTGGCGCTGTCCTTGACGTTGCCGTAGAGGAGCGCGGTCTCCTTGTTGAACGTGATCGTGAAATCCGAGACGTTCGCGGCCGTGGCGTCGGCCACGGGGCCGTTCCGCGGACCCAGATAGCCGAGATAAGCCAAGGAATTGTCGGAGGCCGAGACCTGCCATGGGGCGGCGGTGACTCCCACGGAGTAATTGCCGGATGCATCGGAGAACGCGCCGGCGATCAGGCCGGACTGTGATTGCGCGACCAATTGCACCGCAGGCAGCGTCACCGCGGCGTTGCCGCTATCCCGCAACTGGCCGGAGATGTTCCGCGTCGCAGCCGTCATGGTGATATTGCTCGTGAGTGCCTGGCCGGCCGCGAGGTTGATAATCGGAGAGCTGCCCATATTGGCAACGAAACCAGGCTTGAGGGCGACCGTCTGGTAGTTGCCCACCGGAGCGTTCACCGTGTATTGGCCGCTGCCGTTGGCGACGACGCCCCAGTGATAATCGCCATCGTTGCCCGTCCGCACCAAGCCGACGATCGCGTGGGGCACCGGAGTCGTCCCGTCGCTCGTCACCGTCCCGGAGATGCTCTGCGCGTCGGCACTCTGCGTCAGGGTGAACGGCTGGGTGAGCGGCGTGAACGCCGATGTCGGGCTGGAAACCCGGATCAAGTAGCTGCCGATACTCCGGGCCATTTCCACCGAAGTGGGCACGTTGAAAAGAGTGCTGATCTGCCCGTCCGCCGCGCCATCGTAATCCCGGGGAATGTTGCGGTCGCGCTGGCCGCCGATGGTCGTCTCAACCCCATCGGTCACCAGACAACTCTGCACGATAAGATCGCCCGCATCGACCACACCATTGCCGTTCACGTCCAGAATTCGCTCGAACCGGATCGTGTCGCCACTCGTCAGACCGGCAACGTGCACGATGACACCGTTGACGCTGGCGACGCTGAGAGTGGCGGGGGTGACGTCCAAGGTCGGAGCCGCCAGCCCCGCCAGCGGCAGAAAAATCGCCCAGAGCAAACCGGTCGCGGCAAGACTCCTCAGTGACGGCGCGCGTGGTGCCGGTGTCGAACCAAGAAGACCAGAGGACTTCATGAGATTGGGGCGCGTGAGCAATCCGGCTTGGGCCGACTGCAGGTTGGTGCTCCGTGCTCGGTGCCGGCTTAGCGTGCGCTGTGGGCCGTCATTATGCGAAATCAACTGCGCACGGACGGCGCATATCTTGAGCAAAGCTGCGTAAATCTTGCGCCGGCGGTTTTGGCGGAACGCCGTTCCCGCCGCTCACTCAACAGGCGGCGTGCCTAACGGGAGACGCGCAGCCGGAAGAAAATCTTGGCCGCGGAACTGAGCGGATACTTCGCGCGCCAAGTTTCGACGCCGTCGACCTTCGAGACTGATTCAATCGTGACGCCGGTAGTCGTCCAACTGACGAGATCGGTGGAGACTTCGACGACGTA
>JANXWT010000296.1 GCA_025351035.1 Opitutia bacterium
CTAGAGCTGAGAGTTGAGAGCTGGGAGCGGAAACTTTCGATCCGAGCTGCACAGAGTTGCCGGCGGATAATCCCGTATCGTCCGGCAGATCGAGGTAGCAGGCAAAGCCCAGATCGACGACGAGGCCGCCGTCCGCGGCGAGGACCCGGCAGACGCCCGGCGTGCCCCGCTTGGGCGTGAGCAGCTTGGGAGCGGCACTGTCGTCACCCTTGGCCGGGGTCACGTCGACGGCGTTGAGCGCGCGCACCCGTGTTTGCAGCTCGTCGGAAGTCCAGTGTTGTTTGCTGGCCTGTTTTTCCAGTGCGGTGCGCCGGGCTTTGTCCGCCACGTCAAGCAACAGCCGATAGTGGGCCCAGGTCAATTCTGGCCGGGCGACCAGAATTGGGTATTCACGGTAAAAACGCAGGCAGCGGTAGAGCTGGCGCTCGTCGGCGTGCAACGACTCGGCGAGCCGGGGAATGACGCGGGAGCCGTAGCCCGCGCGTGCTTTGTTGGCGGACAGATGGGCGTCGATCAGTTGCCCCGTGCGGTGATAAGTCTCGAGATAAGCACGGTCCGCTAGCGTCTGGCCCCGGATCAGCGCCTCATTCACAGCGCGCACCAAGTCGGCGTAAGTGGACGGGACGATCAGCTTGGATTCGGGCATGGCGCAGCAAGGAGTTGGTGGCCCGTGGGAAGGAAGCTAGCTGCGAACAGCCCCGAGCCAAGAGCGAATGTGGGGCGGTCGTCGGCTGATCCCGCCGGGTGCGTGGGAAATCCGCCGCCTACTTGCGCTTTTCGCGGGTCAGGCGTTTCGCCGACTCTGGGGTCGCGAGGTAGTTCTCGCGGCTGACGACCCTGCGGCCGGATTTTTTCTCCAGCTCGCGCCGGGCATTGCCAGACACCGCGCCGCCTTCCTTGGCCGATGTTTTGCTCGCCGGCGGTGGGAAACTCCAACGCAAGGGGAGGGGCAATTTGCCCCCCTCCTTTGAGAGCGTCGGCCAGCGAGACATCGCGCTTGCGCATATCCTTGAAGTAGCCCCCGGATTGGCGGAATCCGACAGGGCGGCGACAACATCCACCACGACGAACCACCATTCGCTTTCGTGGATCGTTTTGCGGATTTCCTTTTTCTGAAAGAGAGCGATGCGGGTGTCCATGGCGGGCATCTTGTTAGCGCACGTAGAAACCGCGGCGGTCGGTCTGATGGGCGCGGCCGAGGGCGACGAGGGTGTCCAAGATTTCCTGCACATCCTTTTCCTTGGCGCGGGCGAAGTCCTTCGCAAGTTGCGCGGCGTTCACTTGGAACGGCGCGGCCGCCAATGCTGCCTCCACCGCCTTGGCGCGGTCGGCGATGGATTTCGGCCAAGGTGTCTTGCCTGTCGCCTTAGGCTTCTTTGGTCTCGTTTTTTCCTTCCGCGAGTCTTCGAGGCCCAGGCTGGACTGCTTTTCCCCGGCGAAGAGGGGCTGCTGGTAATCGGGGCGGAGCCAGCGGATGTGGCCCTTGGTTTCCTCGGCGGCGCGGGCGGCGTTGAGGGCGACGACCTTCTCGAGGATCTCGGCGTCGGTCAGCGGCCAGGGCCAGCCATAGGCGTCGGCCACGGCCTTGTCCAAGTCGTCGTGAAGCTGTTTGAGCGTGGAGACGAGCGCGGCGTCGTGGACGACCTTGTCCTTGGCGGTGAGCGCCTCGCTCGCCCGCACCTTCTCCAGCACGTTATAGATGTCGGTCAGCCCGAGCCGGTGTTTCTCCTGCGCGCGCTTGCGATGGGCGTCGAGTTCCTCGGCCAGCTTCCGGATCTTCTCCTTCTGCTTCTCGGTGCAGTCGGGGAAGGGGAACGGGTCGAAGCAGCGAGTTTTGTTGTAGCGGGGGTCGTTGCCCATCCCGAGCCTGCCGCCGGCGGCCAGAGCATAGACGACGTGAATCCGACTGCTGAGCACGCCGAGGTGAAAGGCGTCGTCGAGGGCGGTGACAACCAACATGTTGTCAGGTAAGACCTCGGCATCAAGAAACTGAAAAAAACGGTGCTTCGCGGTCTCCACCGTGGCGATATAGCGAGGAAGTCCTGCGAGCATCCGGCGCATTTCCTTGTTTGGCTCGCCGAACACCCACCAATTCTCACGACGGCTGGCACGTTTGTTCTGATCGCGCTCCGGCTTCACGGTTGAAACAACATGCTCGTAGGTCTTTGGGTAACGCTGACGGACTTCCTCGGCGGTAAGACCAAAAAAATCGATCACCATCACGCCGCGCGGTTTCTCCGTGAGGTCGCGCCCGTTGCGGTATTCACGGATATGTTGTTCGAGACCCTTGATTTTTCCCAAGCCAAATACTTTGGCATCAGCTGGCTGGATTATAAAACCAGCACCAAAAAGGCAGAATCCGCGATTTGCCAATCCTGAGTTGGCTTTTAGTTCAGAAGTGTTCGCCACATTCGCTCCTCCCGTGAGGTCTGCGCTAACTGTGCCAAGCGCAAGACCGAGCTGGACTTCGTTTTCTCCGGTTTCCTCGTGCGGGGTTTCTTTGACGACGCGCTGAAGCTGACCTGCAAGTGCCGGCTTGCTGGATGCGCCTACTGTCATCGCGATGCGGACAGCGGCGCACTCCGTGGCGTCGATCCATGGGTGATCGGGTATCGCGAACGTCAGGTAGAGCCCCTCGTCCATCGCGGCCTGCACCACCCGACGGTTGAAGGTCTGCCGAATAGAGTTGGTCGTGATGAAGCCGAAGCGGCGGGTGCGGCCGGCAAGTGCTTCCTTCGCCGCCTTGTGCCACCAGAACATGACGAAGTCGGCGCTCTCGGGCATCGCGGGATATGCGGCGCGCAACGTCTCGGTGTAGCCGTCGCCGAGTTCCTCCCGCATACGAGCCGTCCCGAGAAACGGCGGATTGCCGACAATGTAGTCGGCTTGCGGCCAAGCGGCGGCACGCGGGTTGACGAACGTGTCGAGCGGGATGACGGCCTTGTCGTCGGGCACTTCGCGGCCGGTCACGAGATCGGTCTTCATCGTCTTCCGGTTCCAGACGAAGCGCGTCTTGCCGTGCTCATCCTTGGCGAAGCCCTTTCCATCGTAGGCGAGCACGGCGTCGCGGCACTCGATGTTCTTGAAGGCGCGGAGGACGGGCTCGGGCCACTCGGTGGCGCCGCGGTTGCGGTGATGCCACTGGAGGTAGCCGATCCAAAGCACGAGCTCGGCGATAGTGGCGGCGCGGGGATTGAGCTCGATCCCGAGGAACTGATGCGGGTCCACCGTCTCGCCACCGAGGTCGAGCCGCATGTTCTCGCCAAAGCCCTCGATGAGCTGGAGCACCTCGCCCTCCAGCCGCTTGAGGTGCTCGAGCGTGACGTAGAGGAAATTGCCGGAGCCGCAGGCGGGATCGAGCACGCGCACGGCGCAGAGCCGGTGGTGGAAGGCGCGGGTCTCCTTG